>CAZREK010000159.1:0-5919 GCA_964598965.1 uncultured Bifidobacterium sp.
CGGCCGAGCCGCGTACTCGGGTGTGCGCCGCATGTGCGGCGGCTACCTCAACCGCGAGGACGTCGAGAGCCGCCTGCGCACACTGGGCTGACCGCAGCCGCGACCCGTCACGCGTTCCACAGCGACGACAGTTCGCTGCGGCGCGGCGGGTCCGCGCCGATGCGCTGACAGGTGATCGCCGACACCTCTTGCGCGGCGACTGTGGATTGCACCACGAGATCCAACTCGGCCAGTTGCTCGCGGCTGCGCCCGTTGAGCACCCAGTGGGCGAGAAACCCTCCACCGAAGCTGTCCCCGGCGCCGATGGTGTCGGCGACGGTGATCGGTTGCGTGGGCACCATCCGCTCGCCCTCGGCACACACCACGTGCACACCGTCGCCGCCAGCGGTCAGCAGCACGGCGCGTGGGCCGAGATCGAGCAGCGCGCGGGCGAAATCCAGCGGGGGAGTGTCGGGCGCGAGGAACTCGGCGTCGTCGGTGCTGATCTTGACGACGTCGGCGCGTCGGCAGGCTTCGGTGACGCGAGCGACATAGGCCGAGCGGTTGGTTACGACCGCTGGCCGACAGTTGGGGTCGATCATCACCATCGTCGACGCTGGCAGCGACTGGAGATAGCGCAGCAGGGTGGTGGCCATCGGCTCGAGCACCAGGCCCAGCGTGCCGAGGTGCACGGCGGTGGGCGCGAGTGCGGCGGCGGGCACATGGTCCAGCGCGGGTGCAGACGTGCCGGCGAAGTAGAAGTGATACGTCGCTGCGCCACGGTCGTCGAGCTCGGCCGCGGCGAGGGTCGTGGGCAGGTCGGTGCGCACCGTGGCCCCGTCACTCACCCCGTCGGCGCCGAGCGCAGCGAACAGTTGGCTGCCGAAACGGTCGGTGGACACGCTGCCCAGGAAGCCCACCGGCAGCCCTAGGCGGCCGATGGTGCGGGCCGTGTTGTACGGGCCGCCACCCAGCTTGGCCGTCACCGCCCCGGCGGTGTCGATCACCAGGTCGACCAAGGCCTCCCCGGCCACGACGATGGGGGTCGATTGGCCGGACACGAGCACTGAGTCTACGCGGCGGCCTACGCTCGCACCCGATGAGCCTCGACCACTTGATCGCCCGCTTCGCCCCCGACGACCCGACATTCATCGCCGACCCCTATCCGGCGCTGGAAGCCATCCGGGAAGCGACACCCGCGTTCATGAACAAACGCACCGGGCAGTGGACGCTGACCCGCTTCGACGAGGTGTACGAGACGCTACGCGACCGCCGCCTGGGCCGGGCCTACACCCACCGCTACACCCATGCCGAGGTCGGCCGCCCTGAGCCGGACACCCGTTGGGCAGCGTTCCATCAGCACGAGCAGTGGTCGCTGCTCTGCCTGGAGCCGCCGGATCACACGCGCATTCGCCGTCTGGTGGCCAAGGTGTTCACCCCCAAGGCCGTGGCCGCGATGCGCCCGGCGGTGGAGGGGTTCGCCGAGGAGATGCTGTCGGTCTGCCGGGAGAAGGGCTCGTTCGAGTTGCTGCGCGACTACGCCCAGCCGTACTCGGTGGCCGTCATCTGCTCCATGCTGGGCGTGCCGCGCTCCGACACCCAGCTGCTGCTGGATTGGTCGCACGCCATCGTGAAGATGTACGAGCTGTCCACCTCCGACGAGGTGAAGCAGAAGGCCAATACCGCAGCGGCCGAGTACATCGAGTACACCAAGGCGTTGATCGCCGAGAAGCGCCGTTCACCCGATGGGTTGCTGGTCAGCGAACTGGTGCAGGTGGAGGACGAGGGCGATGTCCTCACCGAGGACGAGATCATCTCCACCACGATGGTGCTGCTGGAGGCCGGCCACGAGGCGACGGTCAACACGCTGGGCAACGGCATGCGCGCGCTGATGCTGCACCGCGACCAGTGGGCACGGGTGGTGTCGGGCGAGGTACCGGCCAAGGTGGCGGTGGAGGAGATGCTGCGCTGGGACGCGCCGCTGCATCTGTTCGAGCGCTGGGTGCTGGAGGATGGCGTGGTGATCGCCGGCCGGGAGATGAAGGTGGGCGAGGAGGTGGCCATGCTGTTCGGCTCGGCCCAGCGCGACCCGCGCCGCTTCCCCGACGCTGCTCGTTTCGACATCGGTCGTGGCGACGCCGGCCACATCGGCTTCGGCGGTGGCATTCACTTCTGCGTCGGCGCACCGCTGGCCCGGCAGGAGATCGAGGTGTCGCTGGCCGGGCTTGCCGCGGCGTTCCCCGACCTGCAGTTGGCGGCCGAGCCGGTGTATCACCCGAACTTCGTGATCCGCGGCCTCACCGGGCTGCAGCTCAGCTCGAGCTGAGCGCGGCGCCGATACGGCGCAGTGCCTCGGCGACGTCCGCGTCGGTGGTCTGGAAGCTGGTGACGAGGCGCACCACGCCGCCACCCATGTCGTAGAACAACAGCCCGTGCGCGGCCATCTGCTGCGCGGCGTGTTCACCCACGCGGGCGAAGATGATGTTCGCCTGTGGCTCGGCCAGGAACTGCACGCCGTGTGCGCGCAGACCGTTGGCGAGCGACGCGGTCGCGTGATTGGCTCGCTCCGCGAGGCGCAACCAGAGGCCGTCGGTGAGGTAGGCGGTCAGCTGAGCGGACAGGTAGCGCATCTTGCTGGCGACATGGCCGGCGCGCTTGACGCGGTAGTACAGCTGCTCACTGGCCGCGGGGTCCAGGGACACGATCGCGTCGGTGCTGATCGCCCCGTTCTTCGTCGCCCCCAGCGAGAACACGGAGAACGGCTGCACGAACTGGGCCGGGGCGGCACCGAGCGTCACGAGCGCGTTGGCCAGCCGCGCGCCGTCGAGGTGCAACCGCAACTGGTGAGTTGCCGCCACCCGACCCAGCGCGGCGACCTCGTCGGCCGAGTACACGGTGCCAAGGTCGGTGGGGTTGGTGATGGACACCACCGATGGTTGCGAGTGGTGGTTGTCGCCCCAATTGGTGGCAGCGAACGCCTCGCGCAGCGAGTCGGGTGACAGCTTGTAGTCCGCACCCGGCAGACCGCGTAGCGACGCGCCGCCGCCGAACATGGACGTGGCTGCGCACTCGCTGCGCAGGATGTGCGCGGTCTCGTGGCACAGCACGGCACCCCACGGGGGGCACAGCGCGGACAGCCCCAGCGAGTTCGCAGCTGTTCCGGTGAGCACCGGGAACACCTCTGCCTGGGGTGCAGCGAAAACCTCGCGCACCAGCTCGCGCAACTGTGCGGTGTGGTCGTCGCCGCCGTAGGCCAGTGCGCTGCCGGCATCTGCTGCGGCCAACGCCGCTAGCACTTCGGGTGCCGCCCCGGCGCAGTTGTCGCTGCGCAGTTCGATCGGTTGCATGGCAGCGACTCTACGCGGGATGCCAAACTGCACCCATGGCGAAGCAACAGCTCGATCCGGCACAAGTGCAGCGCGACCTGGAACGGTTCGCTGCCGCGCTGAAGGAGTCGGAGAAGGCCGACAAGGCGAAGCAGCAGCGCACGGCGCAGGCCGGTGCGAAAGCTCGCGAACTGTCCGACGCGCAGGCCGAGCTGCAGCGTGCGGTCGAGGCCGTGCGCCAGGCCAAGCAGAGCGGCAAGGGGCGCGCCGAGGCCGACGCCGCCTGGAAGGTGGCCAAGGCGCGCGTCATCGAGTTGGAGACCGGCTCTCGCCCGTCGTGGGCACCAGTCATTGCCGAGCCGGCGGCCGACGAACCAGCGGCCACCGAGGAGCCGGCGGCCGACCAGGAACCGGCGGCCGACGAACCTGCCGAGGACTGAGCTACCAGTCCAGCCGTTTGCGCTCCGCCCACAGGCCACCGGTGGGGCCGTCGTCGGGCAGCAGTGCCAGCCACACGGGCGTGTCCGCGCCTTGCTCCACTGACAGTTCGGCGTTGTCGCCGCCCATGCGCGTGCGCACCCAACCCGGGCAGCACGCATTGGCCAGCACACCCGTGCCATCCAAGTGGCGGCCCAGCAGGTGAGTCAGCATGTTGAGCGCAGCCTTCGACACGCCGTAAGCCGGTGCGGTGCCCCACGTCGCGGCGAACGTGCCCGAGCGGCTGGACACGTTGACGATGCGGCCGTGGCCGGACGCTCGTAGGTGGGGGAGGGCCTCGTGGATCAGCGCCAGTGGGCCGATGGTGTTGACCTCGAACGCATCGCGCAGGTCGTCGGGCGACACGGCCGCCATCGACACACCGTCGTCGTAGTGCCCGCCGGCATTGTTGACCAGGATGTGCAGCGCGCCTGCGTGGCCCACCACAGCTTGCACAGCTGATCGCACCGAGCCTGCGTCGGTGACGTCGAGTTGCACCGGGAAAGAACCTGCGCCGATCGAGGCCGCGGCCTCCTGAGCGTCGGCCAAGTGGCGAGCAGCGATGGCGACCGTCACGCCTGCCGCAGCCAACTGGCGGGCGATCTCGCGGCCGATGCCGCGATTGGCCCCGGTCACCAATGCAACTCGTGTGTCGGTCATGCGGGCGACGCTACCGGTGGGGTGTAGTCCAGTGCGCGTAGGCCGGCCTTCACCAACGGACCCATTCCGACGGCGAACAGCACCGTGCCCACGCCGAACGAGCCGCCCAGCAGTGCGCCCACGACCAAGGGTGCGCCGTCGCTGATCCAGCGGGCGGGCACCACGCCGAGGCCACGGTTCACCAGACCCAGCATCAGCACCTCGGTAGGCCCGGGACCAAGTTCGGTGGTGACGACCAAGCAAATCGCGACGCCGATGATCAACATGCCGCCGACCAGGAACGCAGCGCGCAACGGCAGGCCGGCATCGTCGGGCATCACCCGCAGCATCAGGTTCACCACGGTGCCGATCACCAGCGTGCCCCCGAGGCAGGCCCACCCCAGCCGTGCACCGAGCAGGAAGCCGGCACCGAAGAACACCACCGACATGAGCGCGAAGCACAGCCCGAGCGACCAGTCGGTGACCTCGGTGAGCCCGGTGTTGAGCACGTCGAACGGGGCGACACCCAACTGCGAGGTCACCAGCAGCGGCACCCCCACGCCCACCATCAGCCACGACACCACCAGTCGGGTGAGTCGTGTGCGGCGGGTCATAACACCTCGCACGGTAGCGCCGGCGGTGGCCTCAGGCAGTGCTGTTGAACGGCTCGCCGACCTGGATGTCGGCGTCGCAGTAGGCGGCTCGGTTGCGGCCGGCGCGCTTCGCGTCGTAGAGGGCGGAGTCGGCGCGAGCCACCAGCGTCAGGCCGCGGTCACCGGGGAGTGCTTGGGCGATCCCGGCCGACACCGTGAGGTGCCAGTCGGGCTCGCCTTCCCGCTCCAGTGCGGCGGCCACCCGATGTGCGAACGCGAGCGCCTGGGGAACTTCTGCACCGGGCATGGCGATGGTGAACTCCTCACCGCCGAAACGGGCGATCGGGTCGTGCGGGCCGGCTTGTCGCTGCAGCACGGCCGCCAGGCGACGCAGAGCTTCATCGCCGACCAGGTGTCCACGAGCGTCGTTGAAATACTTGAAGTGGTCGAGGTCGAACATCACCAGCGCCAGCGGCCGGTCGGCCATTTCGGCAGAGAGAAGGTCGTCCAAGGCGGGGTCGAACGCGCGCCGGTTGAGCAGGCCCGTCAACGGGTCGGTGCCGGCGTTGACCTCCAGCTGTTTGCGCAGCTGGCGCTCGCGTTGGTTCATCGCGTCCATCATCCACGCGACGATGGCAAGGCTGGAGATGACGCCGAGCACGGTGTCGGCGCGGTTGTGATCGCCCGTGTTGATGAGAAGTCCGATGCCAAGACCAACCATGGCGAAGAGGGTGAGGAGCAGCAGCTTCGGTCGCGTCATGAAGTAGGCGCCGAACGCGACCGGCCACAGATAAAACATCGGCGCCATACCAACGGGGTCGGCGAGAGCGATGTAGGCGCTGAGCACCACGATCGAGCCGTAGACGGTGGCTTCCAGCAGCCAGCGGGCGGTCGGGAACAGCAGC
>CAZREK010000160.1:0-5903 GCA_964598965.1 uncultured Bifidobacterium sp.
CTGGGTGTACGGCCACTGGGACTTCACCGGCCTCGACCCTTCGTACGGTCAGCCGGACTGGGCGCACCAACCCGTGCAGTCGGACCTCGACGACGCGGTCGACGCGATCCGCGAGCCGATGCTGTCGTTGCTCACCACTGCTGGGGCGGTCTGATGCTCAGTCGGCGCTGACACCTTTGGGTGCGCGCTGGCCCATGAACCCGAACATGTAGCCCGCCACGCGACGCATCTGGATCTCGTCCGCGCCCTCGGTGATCCGGTAGCGACGGTGATGGCGGTAGATGTGCTCGAACGGCTTGTAGCGCGAGTAGCCCATGCCGCCGTGCACCTGCATCGCCCAGTCGGCCGCATCGCAGACCAACCGGTTGGCGGAGAAGTTGCACATCGACACCTTGTCGCTCTGGCTGAACGCGCCGTCGCGGTCCATCAGCCACGCCGTCTTGTGGATGAGAGCGCGCAGCATCTCCGCCCGACTCTGCAGTTCCACCAACGGGAACTGGATGCCCTGGTTGCTGGCCAGCGGCTTACCGAACGGTTTGCGCTCTTTGGCGTACTTCACCGACTCGTCGATGCAGTACTGCGCGGCACCCAGCGACGAGGCCGCCTGGCGGATGCGGTTCTCGTTGAAGAAGTGCTGCACCACCTGCAACCCGCGGCCCTCCCCGCCGAAGATGGCCGAGTGCGGCACGCGCACGTCGGTCAGCCGCACGTGTGCGTGGTCGCTGGGCATGTTGAACGTCCACAGATACTCGAGGATCTCGAAGCCGGGCGAAGGGATCGGCACCATGAACGCGGTGATGCCGTCGGCGTCGCCGGCCTTGCCGCTGGTGCGGGCCATCACCATGTCGGCCTTCGCCTTGTGCACACCGGTGTTCCAGGTCTTCTCGCCGTTGATGATCCATTCGTCGCCGTCGCGCACAGCGGTCGTCTCCATCCACGTGGCGTCGCTGCCGTGGTCCGGCTCGGTGATGCCGAAGGCGAAGCCCATGCGCGCTTCGGCCAAACCCTGCATCCACTCCGCCTTCTGCTCCGGCGTGCCGTAGTGCATCATCAGCAACAGGCCGATGTTGTTGCCGACGATGCTGTGCTCGTTCTGCAGGTCGTTGTGCAAGCCGAGACCGCGTCGGGCGAGGTGTTCGCGGATGACCGCCATGCCGAGGTTGGTGCCGTCCCGACCACCGAACTCCTTCGGGAACGGGTACCGGAACAATCCGGCCTCGTCGGCCAGTCGCTTCACCTTGAACAGCAGTGCCTCCCATTCCTCGTCCGGCACGCCGCCGTGTTCCCAGTCCGTGCGCGCGTACTCGCGTCGGTGATCGAGGAAGCGAATGTTGTCGCCCTCGGCTTCCAGCGGCTTGATCACGCGCTCGATGAACGTGTCGCACTCGGCGAGAAAGGCCAGCAGCTCGGCAGGAAGGTCGAAGTCCATTTCGGCATGCTTCCACCTCCACGAGTAGCGTCCGGAGTCGGAGTGCAGGAACTCGACCGAGGAGACCGTGATGGGTGTTGGTGGTGCGCTGAAGAGCTCGAGCATGGACGACTTCGACCTGCGGATGTCGGAGAAGGTGCGCCCGCTGTACGAAGCGGTCAAAGCGTTCATCCGTGACGAGGTCGACCCCATCAGCGAGGAGTTCCATCGCCTCGGCGAAGGCCGCGCTGATCGTTGGAGCTACGCCCCGGGACAGCTGGAACTGCTGCAGACCGTGAAGGACAAGGCGAAGGCGCAGGGTCTGTGGAACTTCTTCCTGCCCAACGCCGAGACCGGCGAGGGCCTCAGCAACCTCGACTACGCGTACATCGCGGTCGAGCTGGGCAAGAACCGGCTGGCATCGGAGTGCCTCAACTGCTCGGCCCCCGACACGGGCAACATGGAAGTGCTCGAGCGGGTCGGCACGCCGGAGCAGAAGGAGAAGTGGCTCGAGCCGCTGCTGCGCGGCGAGATCCGTTCCGCCTACGCGATGACCGAGCCGGGCGTGATGAGCAGCGACGCCAAGCAGATCGACACCCGCGCCGTGCTCGACGGTGACGAGTGGATCATCAACGGCGAGAAGTACTTCACCTCCGGAGCCGGCGACCCGCGCTGCAAGGTGATGATCACCATGGTGCGCAGCAACACGACTGCGGACACCTACAAGCAGCACTCGCAGATCCTCATCCCGGTCGACACGCCAGGGGTCGAGATCGTCGGTCCGATGCTGGTGTTCGGCAACGACGAAGCCCCGCACGGCCACATGCACATCCGCTTCCACGACGTGCGCGTGCCGAAGAGCAACGTCCTGTGGGCAGAGGGCAAGGGTTTCGAGATCTCCCAGCTGCGCCTCGGGCCGGGCCGCATCCATCACTGCATGCGCAGCATCGGTGCCGCCGAGCGCGCCATCGAGATGGCCGTCGATCGCGGTGTCACGCGTGAGGGTTTCGGCAAGAAGCTGATCAACCTCGGCAAGAACCTGGAAGTCCTGTCCCGCGCTCGCATCGAGGTGGAGGCCATGCGCCTGATGGTGCTGCGCGCGGCGAAGGCGATGGACGTGCTGGGCAACGCCGAGGCTCGCGTGTGGGTCAGCGCCGTGAAGGCGATGGTCCCCGAGAAGTGCTGCGACATCATCGACGAGGTCATCCAGATGCACGGCGCGGCCGGTATCACCCAGTGGTTCCCGCTGGCCGAGATGTACCACAGCCAGCGCACGCTGCGTCTGGCCGACGGCCCGGACGAGGTGCACCACATGGTGGTGGGCCGCGCCGAGGTGAAGGCCCGTGAGGCCGACATCGCGTCCGGTGCGGCGACCAGCGAGTTCCGCCAGACCGGCCGCCTGTTCACCGGGCCCTGATCACCGGGCCGTGAAGTTCGGCGGGCGGCGCTCGGCGTACGCCCGCACACCTTCCTCATAGTCCTCGGTGCCGCGCAGGGCCACCTGCACCTCGTGCTCGTGGATCGTCGCTTGCTCCACCAGGTGGGCCAGTTCGGCGCGCATGGTGCGCCGGATGGCGCGCAGCGACAGCGGCGCGGAGATGGCGATGTCCTCGGCGATCTCCAGCGCCTTCGCGCGCACGTCCTCGGCGGCCACCAGGTGCTGACACAGGCCCATCGCCACGGCTTCCTCGCCCGTCACCCGACGACCGGTGTACAGCATGTCGAGGGCAGCGGCCTCACCGACCAGGCGAGGCAAGGTGGCGCTGACCCCGAACCCGGTGTGCGTGCCGAGGCGAGCGAAGTTCCCCGCGAAGCGCGCCTCGGGGCACGTGACGCGAATGTCGCAGGCCAGGGCCAGGCCCAAGCCGGCGCCGACGGCAGCACCCTGAACTGCCGCCACGATCGGGATCGAACCACGGAACAGTCGAAGCGCTTGTGCGTAGATCGGGTTCTGCGGCAACCCGGCCGCGGCCTTGATCGGGTCCTCGCCGCCCAGGCGACCACCGGCGCAGAAGTGCTTGCCTTGGCTGCACAACACGATGGCACGGCACGACATCTCGCCTTCGAGATGCTCGATCGCGTCGGCGATGTCGCGCACGAAGCCGATGTCCACCGAGTTGTCGGGTGGGCGCTGCAGCTCCACCACCGCCACGTGCGCACCCGCACGGCTGACCCCCACCTCACCGAACTGCACCGATCCGCTCATCGCCCTGCCTCCTGCTTGGACGCTAACAGTGAGGCTCAATATGTGACCTTGTGATGCCGATGAACCTTTCGTCCGAGAGGAGCCGCCATGCGGAACGAAGCGCTCGTCGAAACCAGCAGAACGCTCCGCGCCGAGGTTGCGCAAGCGATGGCGCACCATGTCGCCAACGACGCATCGCTGGCCTCGGCGCTGGCGATTCACGAGGAATGGTCGGCGGGCTATTACTCGCGTCTGCTGATCAATGCGGAACTGCTGGCCACCGAGCGGGTCGACGACTTCGGTATGCCCGAACCGGCGCTGCCGCTGAGGGAGGCCGTGGTGCGCGCGGTGGAGGCGATCAACCCGTGGTCGACGATCCCACCCGGGTTCGACCGGCCCGTCGACCAACCGGCCCGCGATGCACTGGTGAACCTCGCCGACGCCTACGCAGCCTTCCATGCGGTGTCCGGCGAACTCGACCGGCGAGCTGCCCGGCGTGGCGCCCCCGAGGATGAGGATCCAATAGTCAACGCTTGACTATGCTGCGCTCCATGCGCCGCTTACTGACCACCCTTGTCCTGCCCGTGCTCGTCGGAGCTGTCGCGTGCAGCGACTCGAGCAGCACCAACCAACGACCCAACGGTGACATCACCGTCTTCGCCGCGTCATCGCTGACCGAGGCGTTCACCGAGATGGGCGACGCTTTCACGGCTGCCAACCCCGATGCGCACGTCACCTTCAACTTCGCCGGTTCCGGCGACCTCGTGACGCAGATCAACGAGGGCGCGCCGGCCGATGTGTTCGTGTCCGCCGATGACACCAACATGCAGAAAGTGGTGGATGCCGGCGAGAACGCCAGCCAACCGGTGTCCATCGCCCGCAACACCTTCGAGATCATCGTCGGCCCGGGAAACCCCAAGGGCATCACCGGCCTCGCCGACCTCGCGAGCGGCGACCTGATCGTGGTGTTGTGCGCGGACACCGTGCCGTGCGGCAAGGGCGCGGCCAAGATCCTCGCGAATGCAGGGGTGACGCTGACCCCGGCCAGCTACGAGGACAAGGTGAAGAGCGTCGTCACCAAAGTCACCGCCGGCGAGGCGGATGCGGGCATCGTGTTCGTCACCGACGTGACAGCTGCCGGCGATGCCGCGGAGGGTGTAGAAATCCCAGCCGACGTGAACGTGATCAGCAACTACCCCATCGCCGTCACCAAGGAAGCGACCAACGCTGACGTCGCGCAGGCGTTCATCGACTTCGTGGCCAGCGAGGCCGGCCAGGCGATCCTGGCCAAGTACGGGTTCCTCGCGCCGTGACACGCAGGAGGGCGAGCACCGGGCGCCCGCCCGCGCCGGTGCTCGCCCTCGCCGCGTTCGCCGTCCTGTTCTTCGCCCTCCCCCTGTTGGGCCTGGTGTGGCGGGCCCCGTGGTCGAGCGCGTGGCAGTACCTCACGCAGCACGACTCGCTCACAGCCTTGCGGCTGTCGCTGGAGACGTCGCTGTGGGCGACGACCCTCTCCATCGTGTTCGGTGTGCCCTTGGCCTGGGTGCTGGCCCGCGTGCAATTCCGCGGCCGCTCTGCGGTGCGAGCCCTCTGCACGCTGTCGATGGTGCTGCCCCCGGTCGTGGGTGGCGTGGCTCTGTTGTTCGCGCTCGGCCGGCGCGGGCTGGTGGGCCAGTGGCTGGACCGCTGGTTCGACTACCGCATTCCGTTCACCACTACCGCGGTCGTGGTGGCGCAGACGTTCGTGGCGATGCCGTTCCTGATCATCACCGTCGAGGCAGCATTGCGTCAGCTGGACGGTCGGCTCGACGACGCCGCCCGCACCCTTGGCGCATCACCGTGGTACGCCTTCCGCCGCGTGACGCTGCCGGCCATCCGTCCTGCGCTGATCGCCGGCGCGGTGCTCAGCTGGGCGCGGGCCCTCGGCGAGTTCGGCGCCACAATCACCTTTGCCGGCAACTTCCCCGGGACGACGCAGACGATGCCGCTCGCCGTCTACCTCGCCCGCGAGTCGAACCCCGAGGAGTCGCTGGTCCTCGCGCTGCTGATGATCGCCATCTCCTTCAGCGTATTGGTGGCCTTGCGCGAGCGGTGGATGGGCGCATGGAGGACGGGCGGATGAGCGTGCAGGCCGCGATCTCCGTCGCTGTCGGTCAGCTGCGCCTCGAGCTGGACCTCACGGTCGCCGACGGCGAGGTGGTGGCCCTGTTGGGCCCAAACGGCGCCGGCAAGACCACGGTGTTGCGCACCATCGCCGGCCTGCAGGCCTTGGACGGGGGCAGCATCACCATCAACGGACGCGTGGTCGAC
>CAZREK010000161.1:0-5887 GCA_964598965.1 uncultured Bifidobacterium sp.
TACCCAGGGCGGGTGCCGCCAGGTCGATGCGGTCGTCCATCTGCGACGGAATACCGGCGTAGGCCAGCGTGCGGGTGAACGGCGGGCAGGCATCGGCGACGTCCGCAGGCAGGTCGGCCGACGGCTGCGAGGTGATCTGCTCGATGATCAGCAGCACCGGTTCGTCCCAGCCCGGCACCTCCGCGTAGGCAACAGTGGCGGACACGGCCAGGTCGTAGGCATTGTCGGCGATCCACATCGAGGTCGCCTGATCGATGCAACTGTCCTTGAACGTGATCGCGCCGGAGTACGAGTTGTCCGGGTTCTTCTTGATCGTGCCCTCGAGGTAGACGGGTTCCTCGCCGGTCTCGTGCATCAGCAGGTACGGCTCGCGCAACAGGCAGGTGTTGTCCACGCAACTGTGGACCGCGCGCATCGCCGGCCCCAGCAGGCCGTCGCCCCAGAACATGCCGTCGCCCAGCGGCTGCAGCGTCACCAGATCGGGGCGGAACATGACCATGTCGGCGGTGTAGCCGACGTCGACGGCGGAGCACCCTGCCGAGGCTTGCGAGGTGGCACGGAACGAGTACTCGCCGACGAAGGACACCACAGCTCCATCGGACGGCTGCGCGGTCAACGTGATCGTGGTGGTGTCGATCTCCTCCTCCGGGCCGTCCAGGCCGGTTCCTTCTGCGTTCATGCACGCAGCCGGCAGCTCCTCATTGACCGTCAGGGTGCTGCCGTCGAACTGCATCACCAGCGGCGTGCTGGACATGTTGCCGCTGGCGCGGGTGACGTCGGCGGACACCTGGGCGCATGACGCGTCGGCACACGTCAGGTCGTACATGCGGTACTGCACCACTGGCTCGCGGCCTTCTTCCTCGTTGAAGTAGCCGTCGTTCTGGGTCACACGTCGCACCACCACCCAGGCACCCTCGATGCCCTCGTCGGTGGAGCCGCCGTCACTGGTGCCGGTGCCGCCTGTCGCCGCCGGAACGCTGGCGTTGCTGTCCGTGGTGGTGTCCGACGACTTGTCGTCGCTGCACGCGACGGTGGTCGCGATCAGGACGCAGGCCATCGCGGCCCAGCGGCGAGCAGTCATCGGGGGTCTCCTTCGAAACGTGAACAGAGGTGAAGAACGGACGCGACCCTAGTGCAGCGATGGGTGTTCACACCCGTGGGGCCACCACCGCGGCGATCGCGGTGAACTGCAGTGCGGCGGCGACGACCGTGAAGGCGTGGAAGACCTCGTGGAAGCCGAACACCCGCGGCCACGGGTTGGGCCACTTGGTGGCCAGCGCGACCGCTCCGACCGTGTAGAACGCGCCGCCGGCGAGGATCAACCAGAAGCCGGTGGGCCCGAGCGAGTGCCACATCTGCGGGAAGACGATGATCGCCACCCAGCTGACGACGATGTAGCTGGCACCGCGCAATGGACGCGGCACGCTGGGCAACCAGTGCAGCACGATGCCGGCGATCGCGCCCAGCCAGCAGGTGACGAGCACCGCGGTGCGTGCCCAGCCGTGCAGGCACACCCACACCACCGGGGTCTGGCCGCCGGCGATGGCGAGGAAGATGGCGGAGCGGTCGAACCGCTGCATCAGCGCCTTGGCCTGCGGCTGCCAGCGCCCGCGGTGGTACAGCGCCGAGACGCCGAACATGATGCCCGTGCCGGCGACGTACACGGTGAGCAGGAACGTGCCCCAGGCGGCCGCGTGGGCGAACCAGATCATGAGTGCGCCGCACGCCAGCCAGAGGGGGAAGGACACTAGGTGTGCCCAGCCGCGCAACAACGGCTTGGGGCCGAGATCCGGGGCGAGCACGCGCGACATTGCGGGCAACTTAGTCAGTTGCGGCCCCGTGGCGGCCCGCGCCCGATGTGAAACGTGCCGCACCCTCCAGGGTCTCGCCGCTGAAGATGGTTTCCAGGCCGAGCTCGGTTTCGCGGGCGAGGGCCTGCGGGAGCGGGAGATCCCACTGCTCGTAGCTGCTCTGGCGGTCGCGGCGCATGCAACCTTGGGGGAGCGCGGCGATCTGCCGGGCCAACTCCACCGCTGCCGTCAGCGCCTCGCCCGGGGGCACGGAGCGGTTCACCAACCCCATGCGCACTGCTTCCTCGCCGCTGACCCCACGACCGGTGAGGATCAGGTCGAGCGCGTGACTGTAGCCGATGAGGCGCGGCAGCCGCACGGTGCCGCCATCGACCAACGGCACGCCCCAGCGGCGGCAGTACACGCCGAACACGGCGTCGCTGGCCGCCACCCGCATGTCGCACCACGCAGCCAACTCGATGCCACCGGCGACCGCGAAGCCTTCCACGGCAGCGATGACCGGCTTGCTGAGCAGCATGCGCGTGGGCCCCATCGGCCCGTCGAGGTCGATGTCGCGGTCCACCCGGTTGCCGTTGCCGGAGGTGATCGCCTTCAGGTCGGCACCTGCGCAGAAGTAGCCGCCGGCGCCGGTGAGCACGGCGACGTTGGCAGACGGGTCCGCGTCGAAGGCACGGAACGCGTCGGCCAGGGCCGCGGCGGTCGGCCCGTCGACAGCGTTGCGTACCTCCGGCCGGTCGATGGTGATGATGCGCACCGCGCCGTCGTCGGTGATCTTGATCGTCATGCTGCACCGTCGATCGCGTGAGCGCGCAGGTCGGCCAGGTTGCAGTGCTCGAGGGCGGACACGTGGGACGCCGCCAGGCGCACCTGTGGGGCGGCGCCGGCTTCGAACGCCTCCTGCCAGCGGGAGGCGCACAGGCACCATTGGTCGCCGGCCCTCAGCCCGGCGAACCCGTACTGCGGCATGGGTGTGGACAGGTCGTTCCCGACCGATTGGGAGAACGCGAGGAAGTCGTCCGTGCACACGACACACACCACGTGCAGCCCGGGGTCGTCGCCCCGGTTCTCGCAACAACCGGTTCGGTAGTAGCCGGTGAGCGGGTCGAAGGAACACGGCTGCAACTCGTCGCCGAGCACGTTGATCTGCGCCATGACCGCAACCTACCCGCGCCCTGCGCGCGCCGTGGCACACTGAGTGTGCATCGATTTACCGACAGCGTGGTCGGGGAAGAAGGTGGGTCATGAGTATCCAAGGTTCTGCAGGAGAGGTTGCCGCGGACTGGGCTGCGGCGGTTCGTAGCGCACTGGTCGCCGAGTTGGGTGACAGTGCCGCCGACGCCCTCCTGGCGCGGTTGCTGCCAGTGGTGCCGGCCGGGTACGACGAGTTGAACTGGCCCAACAGTGCGGTGCTGGATCTGCCGCTGGTGGGCGAGGTCGCTGCGGGTGGGCGCGACACCGCGACCGCGATGATGCACTTCACGGAGGCCGGCCCCGACGAGTGGCGCTTCCGCGTGTACCGCGCGCACGGTGCGGTCCCGATCGCCGACCTGTTGCCGCTGCTCGACCAGCTGGGCTTCCGCGCCATCGACGAGCGCTCGTTCCGCTTCGATTGCTCGGAGCGCACGGTGTGGGTGCACGACATCGGGGTGCAACTGCCCGCCGGTGTCGAGCTGTCGCCGGACGTGCGCGCCGAAGTGCAGCGTGCCTTCCTGGCGGAGTTCGACGGGACCGTGGAGGTCGACGGCCTCAACCGCCTGGTCATGTTGGCCGGTGTCGATGCCCGCCAGGTGGAGATCCTGCGCGCCTACGCGCGCTACCTGCGCCAGATCGGGTTCCCCTTCAGCCAGCAGTACATCGAGTCCACGATGCAGCGGCACGCAGCGATCGCCCGCTCGCTGGTCGACCTGTTCGAAGCTCGTTTCCACCCGGGTTCGGCCAGCGAGGAAGCTGCCGCCGCGCATCGCGCCGCAGTCCTGACAGCGCTGGACGACGTGCCCAGCCTGGACGACGACCGCACGCTGCGCACGATGCTGGCGCTCATCGACGCCACATTGCGCACCAACGCGTTCCGGCCCGGCCCCAACAACGGCAACCGCGATGTGCTCGCGTTCAAGTTCGACACCAGCAAGGTGCCCGACCTGCCACTGCCGCGGCCGATGTTCGAGATCTGGGTGTGCTCGCCGCGAGTGGAAGGTGTGCACCTGCGCAATGGTCGCATCGCTCGTGGTGGCATCCGGTGGAGCGATCGGCGTGAAGACTTCCGCACCGAGATCCTCGGCCTGGTCAAGGCGCAGATCGTCAAGAACGCGGTGATCGTGCCGACGGGCGCCAAGGGCGGCTTCGTGCTGAAGAAGGCGCCCGCGCCCGGCACCGACGAGTTCCGCGCCGAGGGCGTGGCCTGCTACCGCCAGTTCATCGCCGGCCTGCTGGACCTCACCGACAACATCGTCGGCGCCGACATCGTGCCGCCGCCGGACACCGTGCGCCACGACGGCGACGACCCGTACCTGGTGGTGGCCGCCGACAAGGGCACGGCCACCTTCAGCGACATCGCCAACGGCATCGCCGCCGACTACGGCTTCTGGCTGGGCGACGCGTTCGCCTCCGGTGGCAGCGCGGGCTACGACCACAAGGAGATGGGCATCACCGCTCGCGGCGCGTGGGAGGCCGTGCGTCGACACTGCGCGGCGCTGGGGAAGAACGTCGACACCGACGAGCTGACAGTGGTGGGCGTGGGCGACATGAGCGGCGACGTGTTCGGCAACGGCATGTTGCTGTCCAACCACCTGAAGCTGGTGGCCGCGTTCGACCACCGTCACATCTTCATCGACCCCGACCCCGACACGCAGCGGTCGTTCGACGAGCGCAAGCGCCTGTTCGGCCTGCCCCGGTCCAGCTGGGCTGATTACGACACGGCCCTGATCTCCGCAGGTGGCGGGGTGTACCCACGCACGCTGAAGACGATCGAGCTCAGCGAGGCCGCCCGCAAGCGGTTGGGCACCGAACAGACGTCGTTCACACCGCACGAGCTGATCTCCACCATCCTGCGGGCGCCGGTCGACCTGCTGTGGAACGGGGGCATCGGCACGTACGTGAAGGCGGCCTCCGAGTCGCACGCCGATGTCGGCGACCGTGCCAACGATCCGGTGCGCGTCAACGGTGGCGAGTTGCGCTGCCGGATGGTGGGCGAGGGCGGCAACCTGGGCTTCACCCAGCGCGGACGCGTGGAGTACGCGCTCGGTGGGGGTCTGGTGTACACCGACGCGATCGACAACTCCGCCGGTGTGGACTGCAGCGACCACGAGGTCAACATCAAGATCCTCCTCGGCCCGGCGGTGGAGCGCGGCGAGCTCACCATCGACCAGCGCAATGCGCTGCTGGCAGAGATGACCGATGAGGTCGGCGAGCTGGTGCTGGACGACAACCGCGCACAGACGCTGGCGTTGGCCATCGCTCGCCGTCAGGCGCTGCCGATGGTGAACGTGCACGCTCGCTACCTCAACATGCTGGAGGCGGAGGGCTGGCTCAACCGCACGCTCGAGTTCCTGCCCACCGACCGTCAGATCGCCGAACGCCAGTCCTCCGGCCAAGGCCTGATGACCCCCGAGTTCTCCGTGCTGCTCGCGTACACCAAGACCTCCAACGTGGCGGAGATGGAGCGCAGCAACCTGCCCGACGACCCGTACCTGCTGCCCGACTTGATGAGCTACTTCCCGCATCGGTTGCGCACGCAGTACGCCGACGACATCCGCTCGCATCGTCTGCGCCGCGAGATCGTGTCCACCGTGGTGGGGAACCAGATGGTGAACATGTCGGGCATCTCCTTCGACCACCGCGTGGGCGAAGAGACCGGTGTCGGGGTGGTGGAAGTCACCCGCGCGTGGGTGGCTGCGCGCGACATCCTCGACATGGCCAGCTTGTGGCACCAGGTCGACGCGCTCACCGGTCAGGTGAAACCGGATGTTCAGGTCGACCTGTTCCTCGAACTGCGCTCGATGGCCGAACGCGCCACCCTGTGGCTGCTGCGCCACCGCAAGCTGCCGCTCGACATTCGCACCGCGGTCGACGAGTTCGGC
>CAZREK010000162.1:0-5873 GCA_964598965.1 uncultured Bifidobacterium sp.
AGGAGTGTCTGCTGAGTCTCGGCGAGGCCCAGTTCCCACGGGCCACCCGCGTGCTTCAGCGAGGTCAGCGGGCTGGCACCGGTGCCACCGTCGTGGCCGCTGATCAGCACGACATCGGCCTTGGCCTTGCTGACGCCGGCCGCCACCGTGCCCACACCCATCTCGGCAACCAGCTTCACGTGCACACGCGCGGCCGGGTTCGAGTTCTTGAGGTCGTGGATCAGCTGCGCGAGGTCCTCGATGGAGTAGATGTCGTGGTGCGGCGGCGGGCTGATGAGGCCCACGCCGGGCGTGCTGTGACGAGTCTTGGCCACCCATGGGTACACCTTGTGACCGGGCAGCTGGCCGCCCTCACCCGGCTTGGCGCCCTGGGCCATCTTGATCTGCAGGTCGTCGGCGTTGACCAGGTACTCGCTGGTGACACCGAAGCGGCCGCTGGCCACCTGCTTGATCGCGCTGCGGCGCGTGGGGTCGTAGAGGCGCTCGGGGTCCTCGCCGCCCTCGCCGGTGTTGCTCTTCGCCCCGATCGAGTTCATCGCCACGGCCAGCGTCTCGTGCGCCTCGGCGCTGATGCTGCCGTAGCTCATCGCGCCCGTGCTGAAGCGCTTCACGATCTCGCTGACCGGCTCGACCTCGTCCAGCGGGACGGGTGGGCGCACGCCCTCCTTGAAGTCGAACAGGCCGCGCAGGGTGGCCGCCTTCTTCGACAGGCCGTTCACCAGACCCGTGTACTGCTGGAAGATGTCGTACCGCTTGGCGCGCGTACCGTGCTGCAGCTTGTAGACGGTCTCGGGGTTGAACAGGTGGATCTCGCCTTCGCGGCGCCACTGGTACTCGCCGCCGAGTTCCAGCTTGCGGTGAGCACGCTCGGCCGGGCGGTCCGGGTGGGCAGCCTTGTGGCGTGCGGCCACTTCGGCGGCCAGCTCGTTGAGGCCGACGCCTTCGATGCGGCTGACGGTGCCGGTGAAGTACTCGTCCACCAGCTCCTTGCCCAGGCCGATCGCTTCGAAGATCTGGGCACCGGTGTAGCTGGCGACGGTGCTGACGCCCATCTTGCTCATCACCTTCAGCACGCCCTTGCCGGCGGCCTTGATGTACTGCTTCACCGCCTTGTGCGGGTCGATGCCGCCGAGACCGTGCAGGTCCTCGGCCACCATGTCCTCGATGCTCTCGAAGGCCAGGTAGGGGTTGATCGCACCGGCGCCGTACCCGATCAGCAGCGCCATGTGGTGCACTTCGCGGGCGTCGCCGCACTCCACGATCAGGCCCACCTTGGTGCGCTGCTTCTCGCGGATGAGGTGGTGGTGCACCGCGGCGGTCAGCAGCAGGCTGGGGATGGGTGCGTAGACCTCGTCGCTGTTGCGGTCGCTGAGGATCACGATGCGGGCACCGTCGTGGATGGCCTTGCTGACCTCACCGCGGATCGCGTCGAGCGCGCGCTTCAGTGCCAGGCCGCCACCGGCGACGCGGTACAGACCGCTGATGACCACCGAGCGCAGCTCGGGGAAGCCCCCGTCGTCGTCGATGTGGATGATCTTGGCGAGTTCGTCGTTGTCGATCACCGGGAACGGCAGCACCAATTGGCGGCAGCTGTCCGGGCCTGGCGCCAGCAGGTTGGCCTCGGGGCCGACGGTGGAGCCGACGGAGGTGACGACCTCCTCGCGGATGGCGTCGAGCGGCGGGTTGGTGACCTGCGCGAACAGCTGCTGGAAGTAGTCGAACAGCAACCGCGGACGCTCGCTGAGCACCGCGATCGGGGTGTCGGTGCCCATCGAACCCAGCGGCTCCTGACCGCTGCGGGCCATCGGGCCGATGATCACCTTCAGCTCTTCGTGGGTGTAACCGAACACCTGCTGGCGGCGCAGCACGCTCTGGTGGCTGAACACCACGTGCTCGCGCTCGGGCAGCTCGCCCAGCTGCACCATGCCCTCGTCCAGCCACTGCTGGTACGGCTGGGCCTGGGCCAAGCTGCGCTTGATCTCCTCGTCCTCCACCAGGCGCCCCTGCGCGGTGTCGATGAGGAACATGCGGCCCGGCTGCAGGCGGCCCTTGCGCACGACCTTGCTCTGGTCGATGCCCAGCACGCCCACCTCGCTGGCGAGCACCACCAGGTCGTCGTCAGTGATCCAGTAGCGGCTGGGGCGCAGACCGTTGCGGTCCAGCACCGCGCCGATGACGGTGCCGTCGGTGAAGCACACGCTGGCCGGGCCGTCCCACGGCTCCATCAGCGACGAGTGGAAGCGATAGAACGCGCGCTTCTCGGCGTCCATCGTCTCGTGGTTCTCCCACGCCTCGGGGATCATCATCAGCACCGCGTGCGGCAAGCTGCGGCCACCGAGGTGCAGCAGTTCCAGCACCTCGTCGAAGCTGGCCGAGTCGCTGCCGCCGGGGGTGCAGACCGGGAAGGCGCGCTCCAGGCCGGGGATCAGGTCGCTGGCCAGCAGGCTCTCGCGCGTACGCATCCAGTTGCGGTTGCCCTGCACCGTGTTGATCTCGCCGTTGTGGGCGATGTAGCGGTACGGATGGGCCAGCGGCCAGCTGGGGAAGGTGTTGGTGCTGAAGCGGCTGTGCACCAGCGCGAGCGCGCTCTCCACCCGCTCGTCGGCGAGGTCGGGAAAGAACGCGGCCAGCTGCGGCGTGGTGAACATGCCCTTGTAGATCAGCGTGCGGCTGCCCAGCGACGGGAAGTAGGTCTTCTGTTCGGCGGGCAGGTCGTGCTCGATGCGCTTGCGCACCACGAACAGCTTGCGGTCGAGGTCGATGCCGGCAGCACCGGCTGGATCGGTGAGGAACAGCTGCTGGAAGCTGGGCATGACCGCGCGGGCGGTGGCACCCAGCGTGGAGGGATCGGTGGGCACGTCGCGCCACCCCAAAGTGCGCAGCCCCTCCTCCACCACGATTTCCTCGATTGCCGCGCGGGCCGCGGCAGCAGCCGATGGGTCAGCGGGGAGGAAGGCGAGGCCGACGGCGTAGTGGCCGGCAGCTGGGAGTTCGAAGCCGGCGACACCACGCAGGAAGCGATCCGGCACCTGGATCAGTACGCCGGCGCCGTCACCCGTGTCCGCTTCTGCGCCGGTGGCACCGCGGTGTTCCATGTTGCACAGCGCGCCGATGCCCAAGCTGACGATCTCGTGGCTGGCGACACCCTTGATGTTGGCGACGAACGACACACCGCACGCGTCGTGCTCGAAACGGGGGTCGTACAGGCCAGTGGGCGCGGGCGCGCCCGAGGGGAACTGGGAAGGCATCGATTCTGCTCCACGAAGTCGGGGATCTACTCGGCTGTGGCGCACGGGACGACGCTGGCCCGAACGGTTGCGGACATGCTACGAGTCCGTGCGCCATTTGCGCCAACCCATTCCGGCCCCGGCTCGTACACTTCTCACGTGCACGAGTTGCCTCGGGAGATCCAGGATCTCACCAAGACGGTGGCCCACCGCCTGGAAGCGCTGGAAGAGTCGCGCCGGCTGGGTGTGCCCGTGGCAACTACCCGCCGCTTCTTCGAGATCGAGGGGCTCGACCTCGGTGGCCTGCTCGCGCTGGAACTGTTCACGACGGTGATCCCGCTGATCCTGATCGGGTTCGGCTGGGCCAGCGACTTCAACGACAAGCTCAGCTTCGGTGACCTGCTCATCCGCCAACTGCACCTCCACGGAGCGAAGGCCGAGCAGGTGCACGGCCTGTTCGGCACCGGCGCCAGCCTGAAGAGCACCTGGACGGTGGTCGGTCTGGCCAGCTTCCTGTTCTGGGGCATCCCGATGTCGTCGCAGGTGGCCAAGACGTTCGGCCGCGCCTTTCGCCGCGAGCGCTACCCGTTCTGGGGCGAGGTGTGGCGCGGCACCGTGTGGTTCGTCCTGTTCCTGGTCACCGAGTCCATCTCGGTGACGATGAGCACCACCCGCCCGGACTCCGTCACGGAGATCCTGCGCAACATCGTCGCCCTGATCCCACCGTTCCTGTTGTGGTCGATCACCCCGGTCATCCTGGTGCGCGACGACTTCCACTCGTTCAGCCGCACCACGTGGAAGTACTTGTGGTGGTGTGGTCTCGCCGGCGTGGTGCTGGACACGGTGGGCGTGCGCCTGCTGATCCGCTTCCTCATCCCCGCGCTGCTGGGCGGGTGGGTGCCGTTCGGCCCCATCGGCGTGGCGATGGCGTTGATGACGCTGTGCACGTTCGCCGCCGTGTTGTGGGTGATCACCGCGTGCATGTCGGCGGTGCTGTGGGAGCGCCGGGCCCCGACTTCGGTCGTCATCGGCGACGACCAGCGCGTCTGATCAGCTGCCCAGCTCGCCGGCGCGGTAGTGCGCACGGCACAGCAGCTCGTAGCGCACGATGTCGCCGAACAGCGGCTGGTCGGGGTGTTCGCCCGTGTCGCCGACCACCACCGTCTCGCCTTCGTACACGATCTCGCCGTTCACCACGCGCGCGTTGTGCGTGGCCCGCGCGCCGCACCAACAGCGCGCCTCCACCTGCATCGGGATGCGCTCGTCGGCGACCTCCAGCAGGCGCTTGGTGCCTGCGAACAGCTGCCCACGGAAGTCGGTGATGAGGCCGAAGGCGAACACATCGACGCCGAGGTCGTCGACCACGCGAGCCAGCTGATCGCACTGCTCGGCCGTGTAGAACTGGGCCTCGTCGCACACCAGGTAGTGCAACGGCCAGTGATCCACGGCCAGCTTGTAGATGTCGAGGTCGTCGGTGACTTCGATGGCTTCCGCAGCCACGCCCAGGCGGCTGGTGACCTGCGCCCCCTCGCGGTCGAGGGTGGTGAGCAACAGGCCGTAGAGCTCGCGCGAAGCGAGGTTGTGATGGATCTGGAGCGCCATCGTGCTCTTGCCAGACCCCATCGTGCCGAAGCTGAAACGGAGGATTGCCATGCCGCTCGCGACCCTACCCGCGCGCGATGGGGCGACTAGAGCATCGCTTGCACCCGCTCGATCGTGTCCGCCTCCGCGGCCTGCTTGTCCGGCCGGTAGCGGCGGACTCGGGCGAACCGCAGTGCCACACCACCGGGGTACCGCACCGAGCGCTGCACCCCGTCGAGAGCGATCTCCACCACCATCTCCGGCCGGACGTGCACGGTGATGCCCTCCGTGGCGAGCGCCAGAGCTTGCAGCGCCTCGGTCTGCCAGCGCAGCAGGTCGTCGGTCAGCCCCTTGAACGTCTTGCCCACCATGACGAACGAGCCGTCGGCGCCACGTGCGCCCAGATGCAGGTTCGACAACCAGCCCTGGCGCCGCCCGTGCCCCCACTCCGCGGCCAGCACCACGAGGTCGAGCGTGTGCACAGGCTTCACCTTGCGCCACGCTGCGCCGCGCCGGCCGGCCTGGTAGGGCGACTCGAGCGCCTTGATCATCACGCCTTCGTGGCCGGCGCTCAGCGCGGCGCGGGCGAAGGCCTCCGCGGCAGCCGGGTCGGCACCGGCGGCGACGTCCAGCGTGGGCAACAACAGTTGCGGCGGCACCACTGAGGCCAGCGCTGCCTTGCGGTCCGCCAGTGGAGCGTCGATCAGCGACTGACCGCCGACGTGCAGCACGTCGAAGAAGAACGGTTGCAGTTGCGAGCCGCCGCTCATGGAGTCCTGGAACTTCAGCGGGTTGCCGTCCTCGTCGAGGCCCAACGCCTCACCGTCCAGCACGAACTGGCGCTCGGGCACCTGCAGGACGGCCTCCACGACCTCCGGCAGGGCCGCGGAGATCTCGCGCAAGCTGCGGGTGAACACGCGGACGTCGTCGCCACGGCGGTGCACCTGCACCCGGGCTCCATCCAGCTTCCACTCCACGCTGGCTGATCCCACCTCGGCCAGCGCATCAGCCACCGATGCCGACGTCGCGGCAAGCATCGGTTGCACACCCACGCCAGGGGTGAGG
>CAZREK010000163.1:0-5863 GCA_964598965.1 uncultured Bifidobacterium sp.
GCATCATGGGTGTCCTGCTCGGGCAGGAGGCGATGCCGATCGCGATGGGCGCCGCTGCGGTCGTGGGCCTGCTGGGACCGACGGCCTACAGCATCGAAACCGTCGCTCGTGCCGATTCGCTGGGTGGGGCGATCCCGCTCGCCGGCCCGGCCGGCCAGGCCAGCTTCGGCCCCGGCGGTCGTCCTGGCGCCGGGCCGCAGAACGGGCCGCAGAACGGTCAGAACGGGATGTTCCCCGGCCCCGGCGGCCAGCAGAACGGGCAGAACGGTCAGCAGAACGGCCAGCTGCCCCGACCCGGCCAGCAGGGCGGCCCCGGCCAGCAGGGTGGACAAGGTGGCCCCGGTGGTCTGCTGAACGGAGGCACCCCCAGCGACGAGGTGGTGCAGTTCCTCGAGGACGGAAAGGGCGAGTTCACGTGGGTGCTGGCCACCATCGGTGCCAACCGCGCGGCTGGCTACCAGTTGGCCACTGGCGACCCGGTGATGGCCATCGGTGGCTTCAACGGCACCGACCAGTGGCCGACGCTGGAGGCCTTCCAGCAGATGGTCGAGGACGGTGACATCCACTACTTCCTCGCCGGCGGGGCGGGACCTGGCGGTGGCGGTGGCCCTGGCGGGCAGAACGGCAACGGAACCAGCACCTCCAGCCAGATCAGCACGTGGGTCCAGGCCAACTTCGAGACGGTGACGGTCGGCGGCACCACGTTCTACGACCTCACCCAACCCACCTCCTGACCTGCACCGATGGCGTCGCCGGGCAACCGGTGACGCCATCGGCGCGTCCGCGTGTGTCAAGATGTTCGCCGGGCGGTCCGATGATTGTGACGTGACGCCCATGGCCCGATCGCGACTTGCCCTCGCTGTAGTTCTCTTGCTCGTCCCGATGACGACCAAGACATCGGTGGACGCCGCCAAGTCCGCGCCACCGTGGAAGCTGCCGACCGTGCCGCCACGGTGCAACCAGGCGCAGATCGACGTCGGCGATGTCGCCACCTGCGTGATTCCGCTGGACAGCGGATTGCCCGAGGATCGCGGCTGGCCGACGCCACCGTTCCCGGAACCCACCGACGGCGTCGTCAGCGCTTGGGTCGACCTCGGTATCGGCGCCAAGGGGCCCACGGTCTACAAGGTGCAGAAGGCGTTGGTCGCAGCGGGTGCCACCATCTCCGCCGACGGCGCGTACGGGTCGATCACTGCACAGGCGGTCATCGACTACCAAACAGCGAACGATCTGCCCGTCACCGGCATCGTCGACCAGGCCACCGCCGATCTGTTGGGCGTGCAGAACGTCACCGGCGGCACCTTCCCACCGGCCGGGTGGAACTGGCTGGGGTGGGGTTACAACGGGTCGCCCGCGTTGGCCACGTGGGAAGCCCAACAAGCACGCAACGCGAAGCGCATCGGGGTCGTCAAGGCCGGTCAGTTGCGTTCGTTCCCCGGCTCGCTGCCACTGTTCGAAGGGTTCCTCGCAGAGATCCAGAGCAAGGGCTACAAGATCAAGAACGCCGGAACCTACGTGTTCCGCTGCACCGCGACATCGCTGAAGAGCTGCTCCGGCATCAGCCGCGGCAGCCTGTCCAACCACTCCTACGGGTTGGCGGTTGACATCAACACCTCGGCCAATCCGCTGGTCACCTATTACGGCAAGACCGGCAAGTCTGCCTGCGCGACGCCGATGGCCACCGACATGCCTCAGTGGGTCGTGCAGGTGGCACAGAAGTGGGGGCTGTACTGGGGCGGCTACGGCTGGAGCCGCGGTTGTAGCTCGCCGGCCGAACTGAAGACGGCCAAGTACGCCGACCCGATGCACTTCGAGTTCAACGGCACGCCGGAGATGGCGCGCACGATCATCCTGCGCAACACCGGCCGTCTCGGTGGTTGTTACGACACGTTCGACGCGTCGGGCAACGTCGTCAAGCACTGCCTCGACAAGGCAGAGGTGCCCCCCGCAGGTAGCCGGATGGTGGTGCACACCGGTGCACCGGCGGGCGCCACCTCGGCGCTGGTCAACATCAAGACGCTGTCCGTCGGCGCCGCCGGTCAGGTGTTCGCCGAGGCGTGCGACCTCGCCGACCCGGCATCGCGCCTGGTGCCCAGTGCGTACGCCACCGTCGGGCGCACCACCGTCACCCCGGCGATCGTGCCGCTGGACGACACCGGTGCGTTCTGCCTCTACCAGAACGCACGCATGCACCTCACCGTCGATGTCGACGGCTACTTCACCCCGCTCGCCACCACCGCGGGCGCGGCGCAGTACTACCCGATGGAGCAGGCGCGGCTGAGCAACACGTTGTTCAACGGCTATTGCTCACCCGATGTTGGCTGTGTCGGACCGGGCAGGGTGCCGACCGGTCGGCGAGTGACGTACTCCGTCGCCACGTCGCTGCAACCGGTGGCGATCGTGGCTGATGTCATCACCGCGCAGACTCCCGCGGCTGGGTTCCTCGCTGCGGACGTGTGCTCCAACCTGGGCGGCAACCTGGCGATGTACGCCAACGTCAACTTCGACGATGCGTCCGTGATCAGTTCGCTGGCCGTCATCCGCGCCACATCCGACGCGACGGTGGCCAAGTTCTGCACGTACGCGAGCACGGCACGGCACGAGCTCATCGACACACACGGCATGTTCGCCGCACCGTCCGCGGACGGCCTCGGCTTCACCGACTCGGACGACACTCGGTTGGCCGACACTCGCGAGTGCTGGACCGATTCCGCCACTGCCACCGAGCAGTGCGGCATCCGCCGAGTTGGTGGCGAGATCATGCATCTCACCGCCCCCGAGGGAGCGAAGGTGGTCGCCGTCGAGCTGACGACGATCTCGCCCAGCACCGCCGGGTGGGTCAGCGCGGGAACCTGCCCGTCGATGGAGACTCAGCCGGTTGCCTGGTCCAACGCCGTCTATCGCGCGGGCACCACCGGTTCAGGCCTGGCCTTCGTCCCCGTGGGCGACGACGGCACGTTCTGCGTCTCGACCTCGGCGGACAGCCACGTGGTGGTCGACCTTGTCGGTGTCTTCTCGGCCGACAGCGAGTCTGGCTACCTCCCGCGGTCGCCGGTTCGAGTGTTGGACACGCGGCGCACCAACTAGCTGGACCGGTCGCTGAGCTGCCGGGTGGTCGCACCACCAGGCAGGACCCGCGCTGCATCTGATCCAATGGGCGCATGAATCGTCGCGACGAACTGGCCGCCTTCCTGCGCGCGCGTCGCGAGTCCTTACGACCCGAGGACGTCGGGCTTCCCACCGGTCGTTCGCGGCGCACACCCGGCTTGCGCCGCGAGGAGATCGCCCTGCTCGCCGGCGTTTCCGTCACCTGGTACACGTGGCTGGAGCAAGGGCGGCCGATCAATGCATCTGCCGACGTGCTCGGAGCGTTGGCCCGCTGCCTGCGCCTCGACGACGCCGGCCGACACCACCTGATGGCGCTCGCCACGCGCAGCAACGGCGAGCCTGCACCTGAAGTCGATGTCGCCCCTGACGCCCTGGTGCGGCTCATCACGTCGATGGAGCCGGCGCCGGCCTACGTGTTGGGGCCGAGGTGGGAGTTCCTCGCCTGGAACACCGCTCAGGCCCGCCTCTATCCGATGATCGAGCGGCTGGAGGGCACCGAACGCAACCTGCTGTGGGTGATCTTCGCCGAGCCGACCGCTCGTCGGTTGGTGGCCGACTGGCCGGTGCAGGCGCGTCGCATCCTGGCCGAGTTCCGCGCCGGAACCGCTGCATTGCGCAACGACGTGCAGGTGACGGCGCTCGTCGAGCGCCTACGCGCCGACAGCCCGGACTTCGCCGAGTGGTGGGCACAGCAGGACGTCGCCGGCTTCCAGACGCGTGTGCGCCACTACCACCACGAGTGGGCGGGCGAACTTGCTTTCGAGTACCAGCAGCTCACGCCCAGCGAATGGCCGGGCTTGAAGGTGGTCTGCCAGTTGCCCATTCCGGGCGACGACAGCGCCGACCGCCTGGCCGCCTGGCGCTCGATGGCGTAGGTCAGGCCGGTTGCCGCGATCAAGGCCGCGTGAGAAGCTCTGGCCATGCGGCTCGGCGGAATACTGGTCATGACAATCGGGATGGCAGCGGTGTCGATGACCGCCTCTTGCTCCACAGGGTCCCCGAGCGCCGTTGAGCGCGCCGCTGCCGGCCCCAGCACGACGGGTTCTGACACTTCGATGGCTGCGTCTGTCGACGCGACCTGGTACGTGGTCGATCGGCTGGGCATCACCTTTCAGCTGCCCGGCAACTTCGTGGAGACTTCTGAGCCTGACTACGAGTTCTCCGCACGCAGTCTTCGCCCACAGGCGTTCTTCTCGATCTACGCCGAGTCGGCATCGATCACCGACTTCCCACCACGCGCGGGCGAGACACACCACCAGCTCGACCTCGGTGCGGGCGGAGCTGTCGAGATCGTGTCAGCAGCCATCGAGGGCCTGCCAGAGGGCATCGGTGCCAACGAGCTGCTGGTGTCCAACGGTGATCAGTCCTTCAGCGTGATCCTCAGCGCGCCCGATACTGCACTGGATGAACTGTGGGCCGTGTTCATCGGCTCGATCCGCACCACCGACTGACGCACTCTCAGCTGGGGACGACGCAGAACTCGTTGCCTTCGGGGTCGGTCATCACGATCCAGAAGATCCCGAACTCCTCGACGCGGCGCACTCGCGCTGCGCCGGCCGCCTCCAGCCGGTCTGCCTCGGCATCGGGGTCGGCGACGTGAATGTCGAGGTGCAGGCGGTTCTTGGCCGTCTTCGCCTCGGGCACCTGCTGCAGCAGCAGCTTCGGTCCCTTGCCGGTGGGGTCCTGCAGCGCGCGGTACTGTGCGACACCACCGACGTGGTCGTAGTGCAACGCAGCGCACCAGAAGGCCTGCTGCACGTCGGGATCTGCGACATCGAGGTTGAGCACGAGATAGTCGGCCATGTCCGAACGGTAGCCTCGGATCTTCGTGAGCGTGGACGTGGTGGCCGAAAGCAAGCAGCGACGGACGTTCGCGATCATCTCCCACCCCGACGCGGGCAAGACCACGCTGACGGAGAAGTTTCTGTTGTACTCCGGCGCGGTGCAGGAAGCCGGTGCGGTGCATGCCCGCGAAGGTCGGCGCAGTGCCCGCAGCGACTGGATGGAGCTGGAGCAGCAGCGCGGCATTTCCATCAGCAGCACCGTCATGCAGTTCCCGTACGGGCCGCAGCTCATGAACCTGCTGGACACACCGGGCCACCGCGACTTCAGCGAGGACACCTACCGCGTGCTGTCGGCGGTCGACGCGGTGATCATGGTGCTCGACGCGGCGAAGGGCATCGAGAGCCAGACGCTGAAGCTGTTCCAGGTGTGCCGCAGCCGCAACCTGCCGGTCATCACCTTCCTCAACAAGTACGACCGCCCGGGCCGCGAGCCACTGGAACTGCTGGACGAGATCGAGCAGCAGATCAAGCTGCGCCCCACCCCCGTGACGTGGCCGGTGGGCAGCGGCGAGGAGTTCCAGGGCCTCATCGACCGCCGCGACAACATGTACACGCGGTTCACGCGTACCGCCCGCGGCGCGTCGGCCGCGCTGGAGGAGACCCTGCCGGTCGACGAAGCACACGCCGCGGCCGGCCCTGGCGAGCAGCGCGTGTGGAAGACGGCGATGGACGAGATCGGACTTCTGGAGGCGATCGGCGCCGACTACGACGAGCAGTCGTTCCTCGCCGGCGAGAGCACCCCGCTGTTCATCGGGTCCGCGCTCACCAACTTCGGCGTGCGCAAGCTGCTCGACGCAGTGGTGCAACTGGCTCCCCCGCCCTCACCGCGCACCGACAAGGCGGGCAACCCGCACGCGCTCGACGAGCCCTTCAGCGCGTTCGTGTTCAAGGTGCAGGCCAACATGGACCCG
>CAZREK010000164.1:0-2152 GCA_964598965.1 uncultured Bifidobacterium sp.
GTGGCCACCCTGCGGGGCGCCACCGTGCGAGTGCCCGTGCAGCAGCTCGCGCACCTTCTCGCGCTCCTGGTCGGACATCACGCCGAAGTCGAGGGCGACACCGCTGACACCGTCGAGCGCGGTGACCGCATCGGTGACGCGACGCTGGATCTCGTTGCGCAGCGGGCAGCCGGCGACGGTGAGAGCGATCTGCACCGCCACGGTGCCGTCCTTGCGCAGGTCCACGTTGCGCACCATGCCGAGGTCGACGATGCTGCGGTGCAGTTCGGGGTCCTCCACCGGTCGCAGAGCGTCGATGACCTGATCGTGCGTGGGCATGGCCCCTCCTGACGAATTAGCACTACGCGGATAGGTAGAATACCGGCGTGGCCGCGAACACGACTCTCACCAGCCCGGGCTTCACCAGCACCGTGTCCGCGATCACCGATGCGTTCGGCGACCCCACTCGCCGCGGCATCTACTTGTTCGCTCGCGAGTCCGCCGGCGGCGTGACCGCCGCGCAGGTGGCCGAGCGCTTCGGGGTGCACCCCAACGTCGCCCGCCATCACCTCGACAAGCTGGCTGCCGGCGGCTATCTGGAGGTTGCCGTCGGTCGCGCCGAGGGTGCGGGGGCCGGGCGGCCCAGCAAGCGCTATCGCCTTCCTGCCGACGCCAAGGTCGACATGGTCGCCGACGTGCCGGTGCGCAGCGACGACCTGGTGTTGTCATTGCTGGGCCGCGCGCTCGCTCTGTTGCCGCGCGACAAGGCCGAGCAGATGGCCGAGGAGGTCGGGCAGGAGTACGGCCGGGCGATGGCGCAGGGCCTCACCGGTGCCGATCTCGCCGCCGGACAACGCAGCCTGCGCTCAGCGATGCAGGCCGTCGCCGACGCCCTCACCGCCCACGGTTTCGCTGCCCACGCCGACCAGCGTCACAACCAGTTGCGCATCGTCAACAACCACTGCCCGTTCGGCGACGTCGCCATTGATCACCCGGTCATCTGCGCGGTCGACCGCGGCATGGTGAAGGGCATGCTCACCTCGCTGTACGGCGAAGCGGACGTGGCCACGATGGCTTCGCTGCCGCAGGGCGACACCTTCTGCGCCACCACCGTCTGAGGGTTGCTGCGCGGCACGGGCAGACTGTGTCCGTGGGTGTCGGTGAGAGAGAACGCGCTGCGCACGACCTCGTGCCCGAGGACCTCGTCGTCGGCCGCGCCTACGCCGTCTTCGACCAGCAGGACTCGGGTTGCCTCTCCTATGGAGTGATGGCCCGTGGTCACCGCTGGTTCGTCAAGGTTGCGCGTGAGGCTGATGCGCGCGCCTCGCTGGAGAACGCGTTGTTGGTGCATGGGGCAATACGTCACCCTGCGATCGTGCGCCCCCTGCGGGTCTTCCGCTCCGATGCACTGGCTCTGGTGTATCCGTGGGTGCCGGGGCGTGTGCTCAATCACGCAACCGCCGACAGCTCCGATCGGAGCGCAGTCCTGGACTTCCAGCAACTTCCGTTGGAGTCGGTACGAGCAGCAGTCGCGACTGCGCTCGATGCGCACGTCCAGATCGCCGAGAAGGGAATCATCGCTGTCGACTTCTACGACGGTTGTCTGCTCTATGACTTCGCGGCAGGACAGATGAACCTGATCGACCTCGACGAGTATCGCTTCGCCGCCTTCGTCCTCGAGAGCGATCGTCTCCCAGGTTCGCTGCGGTACATGGCGCCCGAGGAACTGCGGCGCGGAGCCAGGATCGATCAACAAACGAACGTGTTCACGCTGGGGCGAATGGTGCACCACTTGCTCGACTCGCAAGCGGGGTGGCGCGGAAGCGACGCCGAGGCCGATGTCATCGAAATCGCCACCAATCCGAGACCGAGCCGACGGTTCAGCACCGTGACGGACCTGTTCGGAGCCTGGAAGGTGGCTTCGGGAACCTTGTGACACCCCTTGCGTACATTTGTTCGTATGGAGGTCGGGCGTATCCGTGGGTTGATCGAGGCCGGGCAGTTGGCCGATGTCGATGCGTGTCGGGCCGAGTTGGTGGCGATCACGTCGGTGCGGGCGATGTTGGCCCAGCGTGAACTGACGGTCGCGCGTCGGTTGGATGATCTGTGTGCCGACACCCGAGTTGGCCGAGCCTGCGTTCCGTGACTGGTTGGCGGGGCTGGTGCGCCGGGT
>CAZREK010000164.1:2252-5856 GCA_964598965.1 uncultured Bifidobacterium sp.
CCGAGTTGGCCGAGCCTGCGTTCCGTGACTGGTTGGCGGGGCTGGTGCGCCGGGTGCGCACCGAGGACGGGTTACGCAAGCTGGAGCGCCAGAAAGCAGCGGTGCGGGCCAAGTCGTGGACCGACGCGGATGGCATGTTCAACGTGCACGCCAAGTTCGATCCCGAGACCGGCATCGCGCTGCAAGGGCGGTGGCGCAACACGATCGAAGCGATGTTCCACCACGGTGTCCCCGAGGGTGGGCCGATCGATCCGTTCGAACGTCAGCAGTGGCTGGCGGCGCTCGCGTTGGCCGCGCTCATCCGTGGCGACGCACCCGGCTCGGGTTCGGGTTCTGGGTCGGGTGCGCCGGACATCACGCTGGTCATCGACATCGACACGTTGCTGCACGGCGAACACGAACACACCCGGCTCGACCTTGGCGCGTTCGGGCTGCCGATCGAAACCATCCGCCGCTGGGCATGCCTGGGTGATGTCACCCCGGTCATCGTCGGTGTCGACGGCACCCGGCTGTTGTTGGGGCGCACCGCCCGCCTCGCCAACCGTGAACAACGGCGGGCGCTGCGCGCCTGGTATCGCACCTGCGCCTGCTGCGATGTCGTGTTCGAGCACTGCCAGATCCACCACGTCAGCTGGTGGGAACAAGGCGGCCACACCAACATCGCCGGCCTCGTGCCACTGTGCAACCGCCACCACCACCTCGCTCACGAAGGCGGCTGGCAACTCACACTGCTCCCCGACCGATCACTCCACATCGTGCTCCCCAACGGCGAAACCCGAGTCCACAGCCCACCCAAAGCCATGGCGGCATAGACCGCCGCGCGGGTCTGTAGGCGTCCTACTGGCGCTGCTGCGAGTACTCGATCACCCGGGTCGTGAGAGCGTCGATGCCCGCTGCGGCATTGGCGGTCGCAGTCGCGGTGCTGCCGCAGTTGAACGGGGGTTGCGGGTCGTACTCGATCATCCACTGCGCAGCTTCGGCTGCGGTGCGGTCGACAAGTAGTTCCACCAGTCGCAAGGCCATGTCGATGCCACTGGACACGCCGGCTGCGGTGATGATGCGCTGGTCCAGGTGCTCGACGACGCGTTGTGCAGTGGGCTGTGCGCCCAGCTTCTCCAGCTCGGGATAGCAGGCCCAGTGAGTGGTCGCGGTCAGGCCGTCCAGCAGACCGGCCGCGCCCAGCACCAGCGAGCCGGTGCACACCGAGGTGGTGAAGCGGGTGGTGGCGTGTGCCGTACGCACCCAATCCACCACCTGCTCGTCGTGCACCAGCGGGCGCGTGCCGACGCCACCGGGGAACACGATCACGTCCGGCCGCGGGAAGTCGTCGAACGTTCCATCGGCGGTGATGCCGAGGAAGCCGTTCTCGCTGCGGATCTCGCCGCGGCGATGACCGATGAACGTCACGTCGATGGACGGAATGCGCTGCAGCACCTCGTACGGGCCGATGCCGTCGAGCGCTGTGAACTGTGGGAACAGGGGGATGACGACTTGCATGAGATAGCTCCTTCGGTGAGAGGGTTCGAGAACGGGTCAGGCGACGTGGAAGCGTCGGCGGTAGGCGTCGGGGGCGACGCGGAGGCGGCGGTGGAACGCCCGTCGCATGGTCTCGGCAGTGCCGAAGCCGCAACGGGTGGCGATGACGTCGACGGTGTCGGCGGTGGTCTCCAACTCGTGCCGCGCTGCTTCCAGGCGGACGCGCTCCACGTAGCGGGCGGGCGTCTCGCCGACTTCCTCGGCGAACACTCGGCTGAAGTGCCGCTCGCTCATCGCTGCCGCGGCCGCCATCGTGGGCACGCGATGGTCGCCACCGGGAGCGGACTCCACCAGTGCCTGCACGGCGCGCACCGTCGAACGTTCGGCCCGCGGTGCCCACACCGGGGTGGCGAACTGCGTCTGCCCACCGGGCCGGCGCAGGAACATCACCAGCCAGCGGGCGATGGTCTGCGCGACCTCGTGACCGAGGTCGTCCTCCACCAGCGCCAGGCACAGGTCGATTCCAGCGGTCACGCCGGCCGAGCTCCAGAGGTTGCCGTCACGCACATAGATCGGGTCCGGGTCGACCTGGACGTCGGGGTGGTCGGCCTGCAGCCGGTCGGCCCGCGCCCAGTGCGTGGTCACCCGCCGACCGTCCAGCAGCCCGGCCTTGGCGGCGAGGAAACTGCCGGTGCACACGGTGGCGACGCGGCGGCTGGCGAGCGCCGCCGTGGCGACCCAGCGCACCAGAGCTGCATCGTCAGCGGCAGCGAAGACACCGTTGCCACCGGGCAGCACGAGTGTGTCCAAGCGTCGCGTCGCGGACGGCAAGGCCGTGGTGGCGAACTGCAGGCCGCTCTCGGTCACGACTGGCGCGCCATCCGCCGAGTACACCGCGACGTCGTACGGCTGTGGCCGGCCAGCGGCCGCGCACACCTGGTTGGCGCAGGCGAACACCTCGTGCGGGCCGACCACATCCAGTGGCTGCACGCCGGGGAAGGCGAGGATGACGATGCGGTGGGCGGCAGGCACCGGTTCAGCCTGACGCGATCGCCGCATGGCGTCAACGACAGGTTGCCCACGATTTCGGCCACCGGAGTGGTCCGTGGTGGCGGCGCCGTGACCGGTACGCTGAGCACGCCCGCCGACCGAAAGGACCATCGTGGACGTACGCATCGGCGTCACCGATACCCCGCGTGAGATCAGCCTGGAACTCGCCGACGACCTTGACCGCGCTGCGCTGAAGCAGCAGATCGAAGCCGCCCTCTCCGGTGCCGTCGACGTGCTCTGGCTCACCGACAAGAAGGGTCGCGACGTCGCGGTCTCGGCGGCCAAGATCGCCTTCGTCGACATCGGTGCTGCCGAGGGCGAGCGCCGCATCGGCTTCGGCAGCTGACGCTCCCAGGACGTCGGCGATGGGTCGTGCGGCTGCCCCGACCCTGACGCTGCTGGACCGGCGGCTGCTGTTCGTCACCGGGAAGGGTGGCACCGGGAAGTCCACCGTGGCGGCGGCGCTGGCCGAACGTGCCGTGGCCTCGGGCCGGCGCACGCTGCTGTGCGAGATGGACGCCAAGGGTGCGCTGGCCGGCGCCCTAGAGGTGGGCGAGTTGACCTTCGCCCCGCGCGAAGTTCGCCCCCGCCTGTTCGCGATGGCGATGAACACCGAGGACGCCTTGCGCGAGTACCTGCGGTTGTTCGTCCGCATCCCCCTGGTCGCCCGCCTGGGGCCCCTTGCGCACACGTTCGACTTCGTTGCGGACGCGGCGCCGGGAGTGAAGGAGATCCTCGCCATCGGCAAGCTGTGCTACGAGGTCCGCGAACGCCACTACGACACCGTGATCGTGGATGCCGAGGCGTCGGGCCACATCGTCGCCCAGATCGACGCGCCGCGCGCCATCCGTGAGCTGGTGCAGGTGGGAATGGTCCGAGAGCAGACGGATTGGATGCTCGACCTGCTGGACGACCGCGCCACCACCGGGCTGGTGGTGGTGACGACCCCGGAGGAGATGCCCGTCGCCGAGACTCAGGAGTTGGTCGAGCGGGTACGCACCACGACCTCGGTCGACGTCGCCGCGGTCGTCGCCAATCGGGTCCTGCCCAGCTGGGGTGGGGGCGCGGCCGTATGGGA
>CAZREK010000165.1:0-5812 GCA_964598965.1 uncultured Bifidobacterium sp.
AGCGACGGCGTCAACGCCGGCGACAACGGCACCATCGGTCAAGCCGGCGGCAAGGGCGGCGACGGTGGCGCCGGCGGAGCGGCCAGCGGGTCCGGCACCCACGGCGGTAACGGTGGCGCCGGCGGCATCGGCGGCACCGGCGGCAAGGGCGGTTCGGGCATCAGCGGTGCGGTCGGGCAGGTCACCAACGGTGTCGGCGGCAACGGGCAGGGTGTGGCCGGTGTGAACTGGCAGGTCACGATGATCTCCGCCAAGTTCCTGGGGCCGGACGGCGGGAACACTTCCGATGCCATCGCTGCCTTGAACTACCTGGTGGACCTCAAGGTCCGGCACGGCATCAACATCGTGGCGACGAGCAACTCCTGGGGTGGCACGGGCTTCGACCTCGCGCTGCAGAACGCGATCAACGACGCCGCCGACCACGGCATGTTGTTCATCGCTGCCGCAGGCAACGACGCGACCAACAACGACGTCATCCCGCACTACCCCGCGAACTACGACTGCACCCGCGGAGGCACCCGCGGTTGGGACTGCATCATTTCTGTTGCCGCCATCGCATCGAACGGGACATTGGCCAGCTTTTCGCAGTACGGCGCTTCGTCGGTCGATCTCGGTGCGCCAGGCGCGTCCATCGCCAGCACCGTGCCGAACAACTCGTACGCGTACTACAGCGGCACCTCCATGGCGACACCTCACGTCGCCGGCGCAGTGGCGTTGTGCGCATCGATCGATCCAGCGAAGTCTGCGGCTGCGCTGCGGGCGGCGATCATCGGGTCGGTCGCCCCGACTGCATCGCTCGCCGGCAAGACGGTCACCGGTGGCCGGCTCGACATCGGTGCAATGGTCGGGCAGTGCACCCCGCCTGCCGAACCCGTTGCTGGGTCGGTCACCGATCTGTCCGTTGCCGCAGTGACCGAAACCTCCGTGCAACTGGCGTGGACCGACACGGTGGCGCATGAAAGCAGCTTCGAGGTGGAGGCAGCTCCGTCCACGAACGCGGTGTGTGGTGCGTTCTCCGCTGCTGGCTCGGCGGCGAGCGGGGCTTCGTCGTTCACTGTCGGCAGCTTGCCCAGCTCGTCGGAGTGGTGCTTCCGCATCCGCGGAGTGAGCACGGCGAACGGTGGCAGCTCCACCGCCTGGTCGAACGTGGTGACGGCGACCACCACGGAGCCCGTGCCGTACTCCTGCGCGCGTGCCACCTACCAGTGGTTCGACACGTCGGCCGGGACTGGCTACTTCCTCGGCGACGACTGGTCGGTGCAGGTCACCATGCCGTTCGCGTTCGAGTTCTACGGCGAAAGCTCGACGTCGCTGTCCATCTCCGCCAACGGCTACGTCCGTCCCGGTGGAGGGGTCGCGACTGCGTACTCGAACACTTCGCTGCCCAACACCGCAGACCCCAACAACCTCATCGCGGTCTGGTGGGACGACCTCGATCCGTCGCTCGGCGGGTCGGTGCGCACGCTCACCACCGGAACAGCTCCGCACCGTCGCTTCGTGATCTCGTGGAACGACGTGCCGCATCACGCCAGCGCAACCAGTGGCATCAGCGTGCAAGTGGTGCTCGACGAGGGAACCAACCTCATCACCCTCACCTACTTGGACCCCGTCACCGGCGACCCAGCGTCCTCGCAGGGCGCGGGTGCCACCATCGGGGTGGAGAACTCCACCGGCACGATGGGCACGTCCGTCTCCACGAACTCTCCGCAGATCGGCGGCGGCACTGCCTACCGGTGCACCAACCGGGCCACACTGCAGGCCCCGGTGATCACCACCACTTCCTTGCCCAGCGCCAACGTGGGGCGTGGGTACAGCACGCCCATGCAGGTCTCCGGTGGCACCGCCCCCTATACGTGGGTCATCACCGGTGGCAGTACTCCGCCGGGTCTGACCCTCTACCCCTGGGGGGCGATCGCTGGTGTGCCCACCACGATGGGGACGTGGTGGATGGCGTTGCAGGTCACGGACGCGGGTGGATTGGTGACCTCGAAGGTGATGCCGTTGACGGTGCTCACCGCTCTGCCGGGCTCGTTCAACAAAGCTGCGCCCGGCAATGGGCTGACCGGTCGGTCGAGGACGTCGCTGCGCTTGTCGTGGGCGGCATCTCGAGGTGCGACCAGCTACCAGTACTGCGTCGACACGATCAACGACAACCAGTGCAACGGCACCTGGATCACGACCCGCCTGAGGTACGCCACGATCCGCCGACTCGGTTCGAACACGACGTACTACTGGCAGGTGCGCGCGGTGAACCCTGGTGGGACCACCGAGGCCAACGGCGGCGTCTGGTTCCGCTTTACGACTCGACGCTGAGGCTGCTGCTGCAGCGTCGCGACTAGTGTCGGCGACTGACCCGGCAGGAGGGCTTGGCGATGAAGAATCGGTCGGCGGCGATCTTCGTGAGTTGTGTGCTGGTGGCAGCGCTCGCAGTGCCGGATGTAGCTCTAGCCGGTACCCAGCAGGGCGTGGCAAGGCACCGTCAGCTGCGGCCGACGGGCACAATTCCGCAAGCCGACCTCTCGTCGCCTCACGCGGAGGGTCGCGTGATCGTCGGCTACCGGGTTGGCACCACTCGACGGCGCAAAGACGCGCGATCTCTCAGATCTGCTGGGAACAGACGTGGCGGAGGCGGTCTTCGACAGCACGCGCGCCCTCCTCGCCGCGAACGAGCTGTTCTTGCGCAGGTTCGCACCTCGAGGAACGGGCGCATCTCGCCTGATCGGGCACCCTGTGCCGGCCCTGCAGAGCATTGTCGACGAGGTGTGGCCGCGCTTGCTGTCGGGCACCGTCGACTTCCTGACCACCCAGATGGCGGCGGTGGGGCGTGAAGGCGACCACGAGCACGTGCATTGGGCCGTCATCCGCCGCCCCGACGCCAGCCCGGTGTGGGTGGTGGCCACATGGGAGCCGCTCGACGGCGCGTGACGGCCAGACGCGGGTTGGCTTCCGTGGCAGGCCGCCGATAGAGTTCAGTCCCCGTGTGCGCCAGTCGGCGCGCATCCAATCGAAGTCCGAGTAAGCCCTCCGAAATCTGGGCGGGAACTGCTCGGCGACAACTCGAATCCGGTGCTCCGCCGGCCACATTTCAACATGGCCTGCGGAGCATTTGCGTGTGTCAACCAAACCCGACGGTTCGCCGTCAGGTCCGAAGGAAAAGGCTGCCGAAATGGCACTCAAAGCGATTGTGGGCGAGAAGGTCGCCATGAGCCAGGTGTGGGTGAACGACAAAGTCGTGCCCGTCACCGTGCTCCGCGTCGAGCCGGCACGCATCGTGCAGGTGAAGACCACCGAGCGCGACGGCTACACGGCCCTCCAGGTCACCTACGGCCAGAAGGACGCCAAGAAGCTGACCAAGGCCGAGGCCGGTCACTTCTCCAAGGCGGGCGTCGACCCCGGCCGTCGTGTGGTGGAGCTGCGCCTCGACTCGGTGGACGGCTTCGAGGTCGGCCAGGAGATCAAGGTGGACACCTTGGCCCAGGGCGAGCGCGTGGACGTCACCGCGGTCAGCCGTGGTAAGGGCTACGCCGGCACGATGAAGCGTCACAACTTCGCCGGCCAGGGCGCCAGCCACGGTAACCACAAGCACCACCGTGCGCCGGGCTCCATCGGCCAGTGCAGCTTCCCGGGCCGTGTGTTCAAGGGTCTGCGCATGTCGGGCCACATGGGCCACGAGCAGGTCACCACCCTCAACCTCGAGGTCGTGGAGGCTGACGCCGAGCGCAACCTGCTGCTGGTGAAGGGCTCGGTGCCGGGCCCCAACGGCGGCGTCGTCATCGTTCGTAACGCTGTGAAGGGGAAGTGATGGCTGCGATCACCCTCAAGACCGCCGCCGGCAAGGACGCCGGCAAGCTGGAACTCGCCGACGACGTGTTCGGCATCCAGCCCAACGTGCCGGTGATGCACCAGGTCGTGACGGCTCAGCTGGCCGCCCGCCGCGCCGGCACCCAGAGCACCAAGACTCGCGCCGAGGTCAGCGGTGGCGGCAAGAAGCCGTTCAAGCAGAAGGGCACGGGCAACGCCCGTCAGGGCTCGATCCGCGCCCCGCACTACAGCGGTGGTGGCGTCGCCCTCGGCCCCAAGCCGCGCAAGTACGACCAGAAGACCCCCAAGAAGATGATCAAGCTCGCCCTGCGCTCGGCTCTCAGCGACCGCGCCGCAGAGGGCAAGGTCGTCGTCGTCGACGAGTGGGGCTTCGCTGCCCCCAAGACCAAGGACGCCGTCAAGGCGCTGTCGGCGCTGGGTGTGGACGGCAAGGCACTCGTGGTGGTCGACACCGAGGACCAGAACGCCATCCGCAGCTTCCTCAACCTGCCGCAGGTGCAGCTGATCGAGGTCGCCGAGCTCAACGCCTACGACGTGCTGTGCAACGACTACGTCGTGTTCACCAAGGCCACCCTGCCGGGTGCTGCCGACAAGGACGGGAAGTGATGAAGGACCCGCGCGACATCATCCTGGCACCTGTGGTGTCGGAGAAGAGCTACGGCCTGATCGAGCAGGGTGTGTACACCTTCAAGGTACACCCTGCTGCCAGCAAGCCGGAGATCAGCGACGCCATCGAGACCATCTGGGGCGTCACCGTGTTGAAGGTCAACACCCTCAACCGGAAGGGTAAGAAGACCCGCGCCCGCCGCACCGGCAAGGTGGGCACCAAGCCCGACACCAAGCGGGCCATCGTCACACTGGCCGCGGGCGACGAAATCCCGCTGTTCGAGCACTGAGCGAGAGACCATGGCTATTCGTTCCCGCAAGCCCACCAGCGCCGGTCGTCGCTTCCAGACCACCTCGGATTTCGCCGAGGTCACGAAGTCGACGCCGGAGAAGACCCTCGTTGCCCCGCTCAGCAAGAGCGGCGGTCGCAACGCCTACGGTCGCAAGACCTCCCGCCACCGCGGCGGCGGTCACAAGCGTCAGTACCGCATCGTCGACTTCAAGCGCACCAAGGACGGTGTCGTTGCCAAGGTCGCCGCGATCGAGTACGACCCGAACCGCACCTGCCGCATCGCGCTGCTGCACTACAGCGACGGCGAGAAGGCGTACATCCTGGCGCCCAAGGGCCTGAAGGTCGGTGACCACGTCGAGAGTGGTCACCACGCCGACATCAAGCCCGGCAACGCGCTGCCGCTGCGCTACATCCCGGTCGGTACCACCGTCCACAACGTGGAGCTGCGCCCCGGTGGCGGCGGCGCCCTCGGCCGTTCGGCCGGCACCGCTGTCCAGCTGGTCGCCAAGGAAGGCGAGTTCGCCACCTTGCGTCTGCCCAGCACGGAGATGCGCCGCGTGCTCATCGACTGCCGCGCCACGGTTGGCGAGGTCGGCAACAGCGAGCACGAGCTGGTGAAGATCGGTAAGGCCGGTCGTAACCGCTGGAAGGGTGTCCGCCCGCAGACCCGTGGTGTCGCCATGAACCCGGTGGACCACCCCCTCGGTGGTGGCGAAGGCCGCACCAGTGGTGGTCGCCCCGCCGTGTCCCCCTGGGGCAAGCCGGAGGGTGTGCGCACCCGCAACGTCAACAAGCCGTCGCAGAAGCTCATCGTGCGCCGTCGCCGCACGTCGAAGGGCCGGAGGTAATCGCCCATGTCCCGCAGCCTGAAGAAGGGCCCGTTCGTCGACGACCACCTGCTGAAGAAGGTCGACGATCAGAACACGGCCGGCGAGCGCAAGGTCATCAAGACCTGGAGCCGTCGCAGCACGATCATCCCCGACATGGTCGGTCACACCATCGCCGTCCACGACGGTCGCAAGCACGTGCCGGTGTACGTCACCGAAAGCATGGTCGGTCACAAGCTGGGCGAGTTCAGCCCGACCCGTACCT
>CAZREK010000166.1:0-5796 GCA_964598965.1 uncultured Bifidobacterium sp.
TGGTGAACCCCAGGCCAGTGTCGCGCAACACCTCCGCCGGCGCACCCAACGCCTTGCACAGGGCGTCCCAGTCGTCGGGTGCCCAGCCCAGCTTGAAGGTGCGCGCCACATCGCCGGCCAGCCCACGCTTGCGCAAGTAGTCGCGCGCCTCGCGCGCGTCGGGCGAGTTCAGCAGCCGATCGTGGTACCAGTCGGCGGCCTTGCCCACGGCTTCGATCAGCTGGCGGCGGCGGGCACGCGTACGGTCGCCGCTCTCGCCGGTGGTGTAGCGCAGCTGGATGCCGGCCTTGCCAGCCAGGTTCTCCACGGCGGTGACGAAGTCGACGTGCTCGATCTCCTGCACGAACTTGAACACATCGCCGCTGGCATCGCAGCCGAAGCACTTGTAGCGACCGGTCTCGTCGCGCACGTTGAACGAGCCGGAGCGTTCGGCGTGGAAGGGGCACAGCCCCACCCAGTTGCGCCCGACCCGCCGCAGCGCGACGTACTGCTGGACGACGTCGGACAACACGAGCGATGCCTTCAGCCGCTCAAGATCCTCCTCGACGATCGCCATTCGCAGCACCATAGCGGCGCGCCCCACGAGGCGTTGCCGCGTCTGTACGTCTTGTCAGCGCTCGTCCGGCGGCGGCGGTTCCTCGGCGATGCTGATCGTGTCCGCCCGCTCGCCAACCTTCAGCGAGAAGCCCACCGACGCCAGCAACACCAACGCGATCACCGTCAGCGACAGCCACGTGGGGATGTGGTACCACTCGTGCACCAGCATCTTCACGCCGACGAAGGCGAGGATGATCGCCAGGCCTTCCTGCAAGTAGCTGAAGCGAGCGTGCATGTCGGCCAGCAGGAAATACAGCGCACGCAAGCCCAGGATCGCGAAGGCGTTGGACGAGAACACCACGAACTGCTCGTGGCTGACGGCCAGCACCGCCGGCACCGAGTCCACGGCGAACAGCACATCGGTGACCTCGATCAGCAGCAGCACGGCGAACAGCGGTGTGGCAAAGCGCTTGCCGTTGACCTTCGTGAACAGCTTCTGACCGTCGAGTTGGTCGTGCATGGGCACGAAGCGGTGGATCAACTTCAGCGTCTTGCTGGTGGACGGGTCGACGTGTTCGTCCTCGGAGAACACCAGCTTGATGGCGGTGAACAGCAAGAACGCTCCGAACAGGTAGAGCACCCACTCGAACTTCTCGATCAGTGCGACACCGGCGAAAATGAACACCGCCCGCAGCAGCAGGGCGCCGAAGATGCCCCAGAACAGCACACGGTGTTGATACCTCGACGGCACGGCGAAGTAGCTGAGGATCAGCGCCCACACGAACACGTTGTCGACACTGAGGCTCTTCTCGATGAGGTAACCGGAGTAGTACTCACCCGCCGCCGCACCGCCGAACCCCCACCACACCGCCAGGCCGAACAGCAACCCGATGGAGATCCACACCGCGGACTCGATGGCAGCCTCGCGGACACGGACCTCGTGCCCTTCCTTGTGCACGACCAGCAGGTCAATCAGCAGCAGCACGGCGATGAGCACCAGCAGCCCGATCCACCACGCCGCGGCCACGTCGAGGTCGACGAACTTGCTCTTCGTGTCCTCCGAGGCGAGGACCGCCACCACGCTCATCGGTCAGTCCCGGCCGAACAGGCCGCCGCCGATGCCACCGATGGAAGTGCCCGAGTTGGAGGTGCCGACGAAGCTCTGGATCCAGCTCATCAGCTCGGTTGGGTTGCGTGTCTGGGTCCAGACGCGGCCAGGACCGGTGAAGTCGAACACCAGGCCCTCGCCGCTCTTGAAGCTCTGGATCAGCCCGCCGCCGCTGGCCTTGCGCATCGTCATCGACACGGAGTCCTCGTAGGCGACCATGTGGCCGGTGTCGACCGTGAGCGACTGACCGGCCGCCAGGTTCCAGACCTCCAGCGCGCCGTAGCAGGCGAACACCACCGTGCCCTGGCCCTCGGTGCGGATGATGAACCCGCCCTCGCTGCCGAACATGTTCTTGAACCCACCCCACTGGGTGTCGACCGAGACGGTGACGTCGTTGGCCAACCACGAACCCTTCTGGATGAAGAGCGCGCGACCAGGGGTGAACTCGTAGGTGGTGATGTCGCCGGGCAGGCGGGCCGCCACGTCGACGAACCCGCCTTGCTGCGGCGCGGTGTAGGTGCTGATGAAGAAGCTCTCCCCGCCGAGCGCGGCACGCTTGAGCGACTTCATGATCCCGCCCTCGGCCTTGGCCTCCAGCGTGACCCCGGCGGACATGGCCATCATCGCCCCGGCCTCCACCCTCACGGGTTCGTTGGGGGCAAGGGTGAGGCGAGCCACGCCGTACGCGGGCCCCTGACGTGTCGCGACCTGCATGAGGACCCCTTACTTGGTCTCGGACTTGCCGCCGCCGATGATCGCCTGCGCCGAGGCCAGACGAGCGATCGGCACGCGGAACGGGCTGCAGCTGACGTAGTTCAGCCCGGCTTCCCAGAACAGCGCGATGCTCTCCGGGTCGCCACCGTGCTCGCCGCACACGCCGAGCTTCAGGTTCTTCTTGACCGAACGACCCTTGCGAGCGGCGTCCTTCACCAGGGCACCCACGCCATCCTTGTCGATCGTCTCGAACGGGTTGCGCTTCAACAGGCCCTGCTCGAGGTACGCCGGCATCATCTTGCTCTCGACGTCGTCACGGCTGAAGCCGAACGTCATCTGGGTGAGGTCGTTGGTACCGAAGCTGAAGAAGTCGGCCTCGTCGGCGATCTGGTCGGCACACACCGCGGCGCGCGGGGTCTCGATCATCGTGCCGATGGTGACGTGCGGCGGGTTCTTGAGGCCCTTCACGGCCTTGTCGATCTCGGCCTGCACCCAACCGCGGGCCAAGCCCAGTTCCTCGCGGGTGACAGTCAGCGGGATCATCACCTCGACGATCGGGTTCTTGCCCTTCTTGCGCAGCGCAGCAGCGGCGGCCATGAGAGCCTTCACCTGCATCGCGTACAGACCGGGCTTGACCACACCGAGGCGCACGCCGCGGGTACCGATCATCGGGTTGTGCTCGGCCCACTCCTCGGCAGCCTTCAGTTCGGCCTTCTCGGTCTTGCTGAGGCCCTTGGTGGCGGCCTTCAGGCGCAGCTCTTCCACCGACGGCAGGAACTCGTGCAGCGGCGGGTCGAGCAGGCGGACGGTGACAGGCAGGCCGTCCATCGCCGCGAGGATCTGCTCGAAGTCCTCCTGCTGCACGCGACCCAGCTCGGCCAGTGCGGCGGCCTCTTCCTCGGGCGTGTCGGCCAGGATCATGCGCCGCACGACGGGCAAGCGGTCAGGGGCCAGGAACATGTGCTCCGTGCGGCACAGACCGATGCCCTCGGCGCCCAGCTCGCGAGCGTTGGTGGCGTCGTCGCCGGTGTCCGCGTTGGCGCGCACACCCAGCTTGCCCTTACGCACCTGGTCGGCCCAGGTGAGGATCGTGTGGAACTCGGCCGGCGGCTTGGCTGCGGCCAGCTTCATCTCGCCCAACACGACCTCGCCGGACGAACCGTCGATGGAGATGAGGTCGCCTTCCTTGACGACGGTGCCGCCGACGTGGAACTGCTTGCCTTCGATCTTGATTGCCTCGGCACCGACGATGGCCGGGGTTCCCCAACCACGAGCGACGACCGCAGCGTGGCTGACGAGGCCGCCGCGGGCGGTGAGGATGCCCTGGCTGACCATCATGCCGTGCACGTCTTCGGGGCTGGTCTCGTTGCGCACCAAGATGACCTTCTGGCCCTTGTTGTGCGCCTCCACCGCGTGGTCGGCAGTGAAGTACACACGGCCGACAGCAGCGCCCGGCGAGGCGGCGAGGCCCTTGGTGAGCACCTTGCCCTTGTTGGCGAACTGCGGGTGCAGCACCTGGTCGAGGTGATCGGCGCCGACGCGCATGATCGCCTCTTGCTTGGTGATGCTCCACTTCGCGCCGGCCTTGCCGTTGGCCTTGGTCATGTCGACCGCCATGCGCAGCGCGGCGGTGCCGGTGCGCTTACCCACGCGGGTCTGCAGCATCCAGAGCTTGCCCTGCTCGATGGTGAACTCGGTGTCGCACATGTCCTTGTAGTGCTTTTCGAGGCGGGCGAAGATGTCGAGCAGTTCCTTGTGGATCTTGGGGAAGTGCAGCTTCATGTGGTCGAGGTCTTCGGTGTTGCGGATACCCGCCACCACGTCCTCGCCCTGAGCGTTGATGAGGAAGTCGCCGTACGGCTTGTTCTCGCCGGTGGCTGCGTTGCGGGTGAAACCCACGCCGGTGCCGCTGTTGTCGTCACGGTTGCCGAACACCATCGTCTGCACGTTGACCGCGGTACCGAGGTCGTGGCTGATGCGCTCGCGCACGCGGTAGGCGATGGCGCGGGCGCCGTTCCAGCTGGCGAACACGGCCTCGATCGCGCCCCGCAGCTGCTCGCGCGGCTTCTGCGGGAACGGCTTGCGAGTGGCCTTCTTCACGACGGCCTGGTACTTGGTGCACAGATCCTTCAGCGCCTTGGCGGACAGCTCGGCGTCGCTCTTCACGCCTGCCTTGGCCTTGGCTTCTTCCAGCGGGTGCTCGAACAGCTCGCCATCCACGCCCAGCACGATGCGGCCGTACATGGAGATGAAGCGGCGGTAGCTGTCGTAGGCGAAGCGCTCGTCGTTGGTGACAGCGGCCAGACCCTTCACGCTCTCGTCGTTGAGACCGAGGTTGAGAACGGTGTCCATCATGCCCGGCATGGAGAACTTGGCGCCCGAGCGCACCGACACCAGCAGCGGGTCGAACGGGTCGCCCAGCTTGCGGCCCATCGTCTTCTCCAGCTTGAACACCTGAGCGGCGATCTCTTCGTCCAGCCCTGCCGGCCAGCCGTGCTTCATGTACTCGCGGCAGGCATCGGTGGAGATGGTGAACCCCGGGGGTACGGGCAGCTTCAGCACGCTCGTCATCTCGGCGAGGTTGGCGCCCTTGCCTCCCAGGAGATCCTTCATCTCCATCGGCGGGCGGCGGTGCTTGTGATCGAAGGCGTAGACGTATGACACGGCGTTGAAGTCTACGGCGCGCCTGCCCAACGAGCGGGGTCGATCGCCTTTAGGCTCACCGCCGTGCCCTCCCCGCCGGCGTTCCACTTGTTCGGCTTCCCCGTCCATGTCCGGACCGGGTTCCTCATGTTCATGGTCCTGGTCGTGGTCGTCAACGGCGGCGAGATCGGCCTGTGGTTGGCCGCATTCATGGCCGTGTTCACCCTCGTGCACGAACTCGGCCACGCCTTCGCCGCCCGCGCCACCGGTGCGAGAGCGGAGATCGCGCTGGACTTCATGGCTGGCTACGCGGCCTTCACGCCCACCCGGCACCTGTCCCGTTGGGAGCGCGCCGGCATCTCCTTCGCAGGGCCGGCCGTCCAGATCGTGGTGGGCGGAGCGCTTTACTTGGCGCTGCAAGGCGGGTTCGTGTGGCCGACCCAAGGCCAACACCTCGAGATCGCTGTGTTGTGGGCCGGGCCGGTGATCGGAGTGTTCAACCTGCTGCCGGTGATCCCGTTCGACGGTGGCACCATCCTCGAACAGCTCGTGTCCGCCATCACCCCGAAGCACGCACGCCGGTTCATGATCTGGTGGACAATGCTGCTGGTCGGAGCAGGGCTGGTGTTCACGGTGCTGCACCCGTCCTGGCGGCCGTACACGATTTTCGTACTCATCCCACTGTTCTCGGTGTTGCAGATGACGGGCATCCGCCGAGGGGTCAACCCCCGACTGGTCCAGTCCACCGAACTCGCCCGCGCTGAGGCACTTGCGTGGGCCACCGGCGACGTCAG
>CAZREK010000167.1:0-5749 GCA_964598965.1 uncultured Bifidobacterium sp.
CGTGGCACCACTGGCCAGGCCACTGACCAACCAGTTCCACATCATCCAGCCGCAGGTAGTGAAGTACAGCAGCCGGTCGCCGGCGCGCACGTCGCAGTGCAACTGGTGCTCCTTGAGGTGCATCAACAACACGCCCAGCGCGCGGTGGATGATGCACTTCGGCTTCCCGGTGGTGCCGCTGGAGTAGAGGATGTAGACGGGGTGATCGCCGCGCAGGCGCAGGCACGTGAGGGGTGCACCCTTGTGCGGCGCGACGAAGTCATCCCAGCGCACACCGCTGGCGATGCCGCTGACGTCGGGCTGAGGGTTCAGCACACCGACGACCACGGTGCGCTTCAGGGAGGGCAACGCAGCGGTGATCTCCGCGATGCGGTCCAGGCAATCGAACGACTTGCCGGCGTAGCGATACCCGTCGGCTGCAACCAGCACGGTGGGCGTGGTCTGGCCGAAACGATCGACCACACCGGCGACACCGAAGTCGCTGGAGGTGGAAGTGAAGGTGGCGCCGATCGCGTTGGCGGCGAGGAAGGTGATGACGGTCTCGGCCACGTGTGGCATGTACGCGGCCACGCGGTCGCCCACCTGCACGCCCGCACCCACCAGCGCGGCCGCGAGCGCGGCGACTTCGGCGCGCAACTGCTGCCAGGTGTACGCGCGGCGCTCGCCGGTCTCGTCGATGGCGACGATCGCCTCGCTGCCCCTGCCCTCGCGCAACGCGAGCGCGTTCTCCGCGTACGACACCCCCGACTGAGGGAAGAAGCGACCGCCGCGCACGCTGCCATCACCGGGCTCGAAGGCGGCATCGCCGGCAGTGCCGATCACGCCGCAGTCGTCCCACACGCGCTGCCAGAACTCGCCCGGGTTGTCGACCGACCAGCGGTGCAACGCGACCGCGTCGGCAGCGCCCACGGACCGGCGCAATGCATCCATCTTCGTGCTCGCCACGCGCTCGGCCGACGGAGTCCACAACAGCTCACTCACGCCGCGCATCCTAGGTTCAGAGGCGACGGAGTTCAGGGGCGGCGCGAGCGCGGGCCGGCGTGGGCGACGCGGCTGGGTACTTGGTGGCCGACGAAGCGCTCGACCAACAGGGCCGCCTCGCACAACGCCTCGATGCCGATGCCGGTGGCGATGCCCAGGTCGTCGCACAGCGCGACCAGTTCCTCGGTGGCCAGGTTGCCCGCCGCGCCCGCGGCGAACGGCGAACCACCGAGGCCGCCGACGGAAGTGTCGAAGCGCACGACGCCTGCCTGCATGCCCGCATAGGCGTTCACCAGCCCGGTGCCGCGAGTCTCGTGCAGGTGCAGACCTACGTTGTTGCCGGTGAGCGCGAGCACGTCGTGCAGGCGCCGCGGGGTGGCCATGCCGGTGGTGTCCGCCAACGTGACCGCGGAGGCGCCCTCCGCGCGCACCCGCTGCACCAGCAGTGCGACGTCGGCCGGCTTGATGTCGCCCTCGTACGGCGAACCGAACGCGCACGAGATGACCGCGTCCACAGGTACGCCCGCCGCGGTGGCCAGCGCACAGATGGCGGCAACCGACTCGATGGACTCGTCGATGGTCATGCGCACGTTGCGTTCGTTGTAGGTGGCCGACGCGGAGACCGTCACGGTCAGCTCGTCGACACCGGCCGCGAGCGCCATCTCTGCGCCACGCACATTGGGTACCAGTGCCGCCCGCACCACACCCTCGGGCGCGCCAAGGCCTTCCACCACCTCAGCCGCGCCGGCCATCGCCGGAACAGCGGTGGGGCTGACGAAGGCGGCGATCTCCACATGGGTGACACCGGCGATCAGCAGCGCGTCGATCAGCTCCAACCGTTGGTCGACGGAGATCGGGGCTTCAGCTTGCAGACCGTCGCGCGGGCCGACATCGCGGATGGTGATGCGCTCGGGAAGGCCCATGGCGCAAGGCTACGACCCGCCCTGCGTCGTAGTGTGGGAGCAGTGATCAAGGACCCCTCGCTCCACAAGTTCGACGACCGTACGGAGCTGCTGGCGCACCGCATCTTCGAGTACGTGCTCGATCGCATTCGCATGTCGCCCGCGCCGCTGGACGGCCCGCGCACTCAGCAGGAACTCACCGAGGCCACAGGCAAGATGATCACCTCGTACGGTCTCGGCTACGACGAGGCGTTCCGGCTGTTCAAGGACGTGCTGGCCCCGGCCTGCATCTCCAGCGACCACCCGCGCTACCTGTCGTTCGTGCCCACCGCACCCAGCGAGGCCGCCACCTTGTTCGATCTGGTGGTGTCCGCTTCGTCCATCTACGGCGACTGGTGGGTGGAAGGCGCAGGAGCCATCCACGCCGAGAACGAGACTTTGCGCTGGCTGGCCAGCCTGGCCGGGTTCCCCGAGGGTGCCGGTGGCACCTTCGTCAGCGGCGGCACGTTGGGCAACCTGGCTGCGCTCACCACCGCGCGCGAACACTGGCGCACCCATCACGGCCGCGGCTTGCCGCTGGCCATCGCTGCCGCTCCCAGTGCGCACTCGTCCGTGCGCCTCGCGGCACGCGTGCTGGACGTGGAGGTCATCCCCGTTGCGCCCGACGAGCGCGGCCGCCTCACCGGGCCTGCGCTGATCGCCGCGCTCGATGCGGTCACCGAGTACCAAGTGTTCGCAGTCGTCGCCTCGGGCGGTGCCACCAACGCGGGTCTCGTCGACGATCTGGCCGGCGCCGCCGACATCTGCAACGAGCGCGACCTGTGGCTGCACGTCGACGCGGCCTACGGCGGTGCAGCGCTGGTGTCCACCATCGGCCGCCCGCTGTTCAAGGGCATCGAGGGCGCCGACTCGTTCGTCATCGATCCGCACAAGTGGCTGTTCTCGCCGTTCGACTGCGCCGCGCTGGTGTACCGCCAGCCGGGTATCGCTCGCCACGCGCTGACTCAGCACGCCGAGTACCTCGAGACGCTCGAGGCGAACTACGAGTGGAACCCCAGCGACTTCGCCGTGCACATGACCCGTCGCGTGCGCGGCTTGCCACTGTGGTTCAGCCTCGCCTCGCACGGGACTGCCGCCTACGACCGTGCCGTCACGCACAGCATCCTCCTGGCCAAGGAAGCGGCGCGCATGATCGAAGCCACGCCCGGCCTGGAGCTGCTGATGGAGCCCGAGCTCTCCGTCGTGTTGTTCCGCAAGGTGGGCTGGACGTCCGAGCAGTACCAACAGTGGAGCGACGACCTACTGGCCGCCGGCACCGCGTTCGTGGTGCCCACCGTCTACGACGGCGAGCCGGTGCTGCGCTTCTGCTTCGTCAACCCACTGACCACCACCGACGACGTGCAGATCATCCTCGACGCGCTGCGCTGAGCCAGTCGGGTCAGACCGCGGCGAGCGCGGCCACGGCCATGTCGTGCAACAGCGGGGCGAGTTGCTTGCGCGGCAGCTTGCCGACGTAAGGAGTGGAGTTCACCAACCCGATCGCGGCTTGCACTGCAGCCACCAGCCGCGCCCGCGCAACTCGGGGGTGCAGGCGTTGCACGACGTCCACCCACACGTCCACGTACTGGCGCTGCAGCGCGCGAACGTCATGGGTCTGCGCGACGTCGAGGTGCGACAGCTCGCGGGCCTGCACCACGATCAGGTCCGGCTCGTCGAGCGCGAACTCCACGTGCATGTGCACCAACGCGGCCAGCGCTGCGCGATCGTCCGTCGCGGTCGCCACGCACTCGCGGCCGTTGGCCAGCAGACGCTCGCTGACTCGCGTCAGCATCGCAGCCAGCAATGCCTGCTTGCCGGAGAAGTGCCAGTAGATCGCCGGACCACTGACGCCCACTTCGGCGCCGATGTCATCGATGCCCGTGGCGCCGTAGCCACGCTCGGCGAACAAGCGCGCCGCGGCGATCAGGATTTGTTCGGACCGGGACGTCATCGTCTGCGACACCTGGGGTCACCAACTGCCGGAGCTGCCGCCACCGCCACCACCACCGGAGAACCCGCCACCGGAGAACCCGCCTCCTCCACCCCGCGACTGCGAGGGCGCGACGCGCGCAGCGTTGAACGAGGTGGCCATGGTGTGCACCAGCAGCGGGGTGGTCATCATCGACATGTCGGCGGGCGGGACAGTGCTGGCCTGCACGGCGCGGTTCCACGCGTCGGCCGCGCCCAGCGCAACGGCCCATGCCGAGTACTCGCGCAGCAGGCCGCGGGAGTACGCCCACTCCACGTGCTGGCCTTCGCTGGCAGCGAGGAAGCGGCGGAAGGACTCGACGCGCAGTGCGAGCGCGGAACCGACCGCACTCCGCGAGGGCAACATCGCGCCGTACAGCACGCCACCGACGACTGCCGGCACAGCGACGGCCAGACCCAGTGCCACCAACACGCTGCTCCAGGCACCCTGCCATGCGGCGAAACCTGCGGCAACGGCGATCACCATCACCACGACACCCAGCCCGAGTGGGTAGTGGGCACCACCACCCGACGGTCCGCTCACCCACCAGCCGGAGTCCTGCGCCATTCCCCTCTGTTCGGAGAGGATCTCTTTCCACAGGGTCGCCATCTTCGCCGAGTACTTGCCCAACGCCAGTTCGCCGTCACTGCCGAGGAGGGTGTCGATCCGCTCGCGGTCGGCCGACGGTGCAGATGCCAGCTTCGGCCCGCTCGACAACGAGAGCTGTTTCTGTCCGTGAATTATCAGCCGCTCGCGTGCGATCTGCTCGGAGAACCACGCACTCACTGTGTCGTTGTCCACGGTCTCGCGCATGAGCAGCGCGCCCTGCCACGGGCTGAGCCCATCCGGCGGGGCGAACTCGATGGTCGCCATCTGGGCCAGCTCGGCGTCGCTGACCAACCTTGTCGCCATCGCGTTCGCGCCGGTGGCGGCGGTCCCCACATACGCCGCATCCGACGCGCTGAGACCGCCGACCACATTGCGGCCGGTGCGTCGCGCGAGGGCGAACGCACCGATGCCGGCGATCGCACCTAGCGCGAGGGTCCCCGCGGCCATCGGGATGCGCAGATCGTCGCGACGCTGCGGAAGCGGCGGGACGGGTATCCCAGGATCGCCGGTCGTCATCGAGACGATGCGGCCCTCGACGGTGATGCCGTTGTACGGCTTCAGCGGCTGGAACACCACGCGGTACACGTCACCGTCGCGTGTGATCGTGCACCCATCCGTGCTGCCGTACCGCCCGGTGTGGCAGGCGGTGTCGGCCAGCTCGAACCTGGCAAGGATGACCTCGAAGCGGCCGGTCTCGAAGTCCTCCTGGTCGCCGATGATGTCGAGCGCGAGGTAACCCGAGGACAGGTGCGCGTCGGGCAAGGTGTAGCTCAACAGGTAGCGGTGTTGGCCGTCGTAGGTGGTGTTCGGGTCGCCGAGGCGCACACGCACCTCGCTGCCGTAGTCGTCGATCGAGAAGTCGGCGCGAGCGTCGGGCGACGACGCGGCGAAGTCGGTGGGCGTGCCGAAGTCCGTGGGGATGTAGCGCTCGTATCCGTGCCGGTCGAAGCTGCCGAAGTCCTGGTCGACGACCTCACGGATACGCACGCCGTCCGCGGACACCGGGTACACGACCACTTGCTTGGCGTCGAAGCGTTCGGGGTAGGTGCCGCCACCGATCAACCCCATGGCGACCCCGGCGGGTGTCGCCAGTGCGGAGATGCCGACGAGCACATGAGTCCACTTGCCAGGGCCACCGATCATGTCCGCAGCGTAATCCGCGTCGGCTGCCCCGGCCCTTCCCTAACGATCGTTCAGGAGCTACATTAACGCTCGTTCAGGAGAGGGGGTCCGATGAACATGCCGACCG
>CAZREK010000168.1:0-5718 GCA_964598965.1 uncultured Bifidobacterium sp.
CCAGACGACCATCGGTGCCGTACCCCGAGGCGGAGCCCCAGTTCCAGCGGTTGCGGTACGGCCAGATGCCGCGGCCGAGGTCCTGCACGCCCCAGGCGTCGTGGGCGGCACTGACATCCCAGCGTCGCTCGCCGACGCGCACCAAGCCGGTCGCCGGGCGAGTGTTCTGCTTCGAGGTGAACTGGAACAGGCGCTGGCTCCAGGGGATCATCACGTTGAGCGATTCGTGGCCAGCAGGCTTGGCGACGGAGACGTCGACCTCGATCGGGCCGCCACCGAAACCTGGCTCGGTCTGCAGCGCGGTGACACGCAGGCGTGTTGCCTCCGCAGTCTCCTCGATGGAGAGGTGGATCGCTTTGTGCTCGATGGACACCTTGCCCGTGCAGACCTGCTCGGGCATGTCGAACCCCTTGCCGAACGGCACGATCACCCCGGCCGTCGCCTGCTGACCCGTGGCGTGCTCCATCACCCACACGCTGGCCAAGCCCGCGTAGTCGACGTCCGCGTAGACCAGCGACATGACCACCTCGTCGGTGATCACGCACCAGTAGTCCCACCGCTTCTTACGACCCGGCCGACCCTTCAGGTTGGCCCGCAGCAGCGGGTGCCGCGACCAGCCACGAGCAGCGTCGGCCAGGTGGCCACGCGAGTCGCATTCGGCGACGGGAACGGTGTACTCGCGCTCGGCCATCGGAGCCTCCTCGGATCAGAACTGCTCGGGCCGCAGGGTGGGGAACAGGATGACTTCCTTGATCGAGTGCACCCCGGCCAGCAGCATCGCCACGCGGTCCATGCCGATGCCGAGGCCACCCGTGGGCGGCAAGCCGTACTCCAGCGCGCGCAGGTAGTCCTCGTCCACCGTGCCGCGCTCGGCGTCGCCGGCATCCTTGGCCGCTTGCTCTTCTTCGAAGCGGCTGCGCTGCTCGACGGGGTCGTTCAGCTCGCTGTACCCGTTGGCCAGTTCGCGGCCGCCGACGAAGAGCTCGAACCGCTCGGTGAGGTAGGGGTCGTTGCGGTCGACGCGGGCCAGCGGGCTGATCTCCACCGGGTGACCAGTGACGAACGTGGGCGCGATCAGCGACGACTCGGCCGTCGCCTCGAACAACTCCTCGATGATCTTGCCCGAACCCCAGCGCGGCGACACCTGCACGCCGTGCTCGGCGGCGATGACCCGCAGCTTCTCCACCGGCTGTGAGGGGTGGACGACCACGCCCGTCGCCTCCGCGACGAGATCGATCATCCGCGCCCGGCGCCACGGCTGGGCGAGATCGACCTCCATCTGCACGTCAGGGCCGTGGATGGTGACCAGCGACGTGCCGGTGGCGTCGATCGCGGCCTGGGTGATCAGCGCCTCGGTGATCTCGATCATCTCGCTGTAGTCGGCGAACGCCTGGTACAGCTCCATCATCGTGAACTCGGGGTTGTGGCGAGTGCTGATGCCTTCGTTGCGGAAGATGCGCCCGATCTCGAAGACGCGCTCCATGCCGCCCACGATCAGCCGCTTGAGGTGCAGCTCCAGCGCGATGCGCAGGTACAGCTGCATGTCCAGCGTGTTGTGGTGGGTGATGAACGGGCGCGCGTGAGCGCCGCCGGCCTCCACGTGCAGAACCGGAGTCTCCACCTCGATGAACCCGCGGCCGTGCAGGGTGCGGCGGAAGCTGGAAATGATCTCGTGGCGGATGCGGAACGCGCGGCGAGCGTCGTCGTTGACGATGAGGTCGGCGTAGCGCTGGCGAAAACGCGTGTCGGTGTCGGTGAGGCCGTGCCACTTGTCGGGCATGGGGCGCACGGCCTTGGACAGCAGCTCGCAGCGCTGCACCTTGACGCTGAGCTCGCCCTTCTTGGTGGTCATCACCGTGCCGTGCACGCCCACCCAGTCGCCCAGGTCGAGATCCTTGATCGCGTCGAAGCCATCGTCGCCGACGACGGCCTTGGACACGAACAGCTGCACTTCACCGTCGCGGTCGCGCATGGTGGCGAAGATGAGCTTGCCCGAGTCGCGCATCAGCATCACGCGCCCGGCGACGGCGACCTCGAACTCGGTCTCGGTACCCGCTTCCAGACCGCCGTGGAGGGCGCGCAGCTCGGCCAACGTGTGCGTGCGGTCGAAGCGGTACGGGTACGGGTTGGTGCCGCCCGTGCGCAGGTCGTCGATCTTGTTCAGCCGCTTGGCCTTCTCCGCGATCAAGCCGCTCCCGCTGAGGATGTCGTCGGCGTCGGTCGGTTGGAGGGTTTCATCGCTGCTCACAGTGCACCCACGGTAGTGGCTGACCGTCGGAACGCACGGTGTCCGTTTCCACACGAGCGCGACGCAGCGGCCGGGAGGGTCCGGCCGCTGCACGCCCCGCACGTAGTTGTCAGAACTGGGCGACGCTCACCGTGTAGCGCCCGTTCGCCACCGGGTCGCCGGAGAACGGCTCGTAGCAGCGCACCTGGGTGAACAGCTCGTTGCTGATCGGGTTGATGCCGAGTGCCTCCAGCGTGCAGCGCTGGCTGCCGCCGTAGGCGCTGACCATCGCCGACTTCACCAACAGCGGCTGGCCGGTGGCGCCACCGAAGTGCACGTCACTGAGGCCCACCCCGATCGATGCCACGTGGTTCGCGCCGCCGGTCGAGTTCCAGCCGTAGCCCACTGCGTCGTGGCCGGCCGACGCCGGGTTGCTGACCCACTGTGCGCCACCGAGCTGCGAGCCCCCCGAGTGAGTACGGGCCGTGAGGCGCAGCGAGAACGGAGCGTCGGCGAGGGTGCCCACGCCCATGTAGCAGTTCACGTTGACGACCATGTCCGGCCCGCTGGAACCCCAGTTCTGCGGGTTGCAGTAGCGGGTGTAGGCCGGGTCGAAGGCGGAGGTGACGCTGAGCGCAGTGGCCACGGCGATGCCGGAACCCTTCGCGTAGGCGGCGTTGGGGATACGCACCGAGTACTGCCCGAGCGCCAGGCGAGTGACCGACGCCGCGCCGACGCCGGCCGAGCGGTACTGGTTCAGCGGCGTGTGCACGGCAGCGGTCGGGTCCGAGGACGTCAGCGCGAAGAACGACGGAGCGGTGACGCCCGCCCGATCGACGCGCTGGGCAGCGGTGACGGTGACGAACAGGGTGGTGCCGACCAGCGAAGGCCAGTAGGGGTGAGGGATGCAACGGAACCAGACGGTGATGTCGCTGCCGTTGTCCTTGGTCTTGTCGATCGTGCAGACCGGGTCGACGGCGGGGCCGTCCGAGCCGTTCCACATGCCGATCTGGGCGTTGGTGTACGTGCCGCCGCCGATGCCCGAGAAGCTGACCCAGAAGTGAGTGTCATCGATGCGGCCGGCATCGATGTTGCCGCCGGACGAGTTGTACTTCATCCCGTTGGTGAGGCCGGGGAAGCCGGTCTGGGCGATGTAGATCACGGCGCTGCCGTCGCCTGGCGTGGCGCGGACGAGGCCGCCGGCCGACGCATGAGGGGTGGCGACGGCGACGGTGCCGGTGAGCACCGCGAGCAGCGTCAGTGCGCCACGTCGGATGCGAGAGCGGGTGTTCATTGGGTCCTCCTGGGTGGGTCATCCGTCCAGAGCGGCGACCACGTCCGACCTTGCAGAAACCTGGCGGATAACCTCCACGTCGTGTCGACCCGTTTCGTGATCATCGGCGGCGGCCCCGCCGGCCACACCGCTGCCACCCATGCAGCACGCCTCGGGGCCCAGGTGACCCTCATCGAGCGCGATGTCGTGGGCGGCGCGGCCAACCTGTGGGACTGCATCCCGTCCAAGACGATGATCGCCACCGGCAACGCGATCACCCGCTATCGCCGCATGGAGGGCATGGGTCTCGAGCAGACCGAGGCCACCGTCGACGTCGACGCGCTCACCGAACGCGTCGAGAGCATCAAGATGCGCCTGCAACGCAGCACCACCAACCTGCTGTCCAGCCAGGGTGTCGACCTCGTTCGCGGTAGCGCCCGCCTGCTGTCGCCCAGCGAGGTGGAGATCACTCCCGCGGAGGGCCCCACCCGCGTGGTGCACGCCGACGCCATCCTGTTGGCCACCGGCAGCCGGCCGCGCATTCCCGACTGGTGCCGCCCGGACGGCGAGCGCATTCTCACCACGCGCGACTGCTATCCGCCCAAGACCTTCCCGGAGAGCATCACCGTGGTCGGCTCGGGCGTCACCGGCGTGGAGTTCGTGCACATGTTCGCCTCGTTCGGCGCCAAGGTCACGCTGGTGGTCAGCCGCCAGCAGGTCCTCCCGGCCAAGGACCCCGAGGTCGCGGCGGTGTTGGAGGAAGACTTCCTGCAGCGCGGCGTGAAGCTGCTGAAAGGCGCCCGCGCGCTGTCCATCCAGCGCGAGGCGTCAGCCGACGGTGCGGAGGAAGTCGTGGTGCGCTGCGATGACGGTCGTGTGGTGCGCTCCACGCACGCTGTCCTGGCCATCGGCTCGGTGCCCAACAGTGACGGGCTGGGTCTGGAGGCCGCGGGCGTCGCTGTCGATTCGGGCGGCTACGTCACCATTGATCACCACTGCCGCAGCAACGTGCCGCACATCTACGCCGCGGGCGACCTCAGCGGCAAGCTGCCGCTGGCCTCGGTGGCGTCCATGCAGGGCCGCAAGGTGGCCGAACACGTCATGGGGCTGGAGAAGACCGTCCACCGGCACCTCGACTACGACAAGGCCGCCAGCGCCATCTTCACCGAACCTGAGATCGCCGATGTCGGTCTGGCCGAAGCCGACGCGTTCGCCGTCGGCCGCAAGATCCGCGTCACCAAGGTGCCCTTCAGCAGTACCCCCAAGGCGCTGATCAACAACGACTGGCGCGGGTTCGTGAAGATCATCAGCGACCCGGCCACGGGTGTGGTGCTCGGCGGCTCGATCGTCGGCCGTCACGCCGCCGAGTTGATCAGCGTGATCGCGCTGGCGGTGACGGCGAATCTCAAGGTCACCGACATCATGGAGAGTCTGTTGGTGCACCCCGCGCTGGCCGAGGCGTTGGCCGAAGCCGCGGAGTAGTTCGGCGCTGTCAGCCGTCCCAGTCCACCTGGACATGGGCCGCCGCGGAGGCGGAGTCGAACACTGGGTAGACGTCGAAGGTCCCGAGGTCGCGCCAGTTCTCCAGCCAGACATCGAACAGGCTCGGGTCGTCGGTCTCCATCAACTGGAAACAAGTGTCCATGCGGTCGTCGGCGACCACCCAGCTGTCGATGTACTTGAGGCCGGCGGGCAGCATTCGGCCGCGTTGAGCGGCGCGGGCGTAGATCGGCCCAGGGCCGTGGGTGTAGTGCTCCACCACCATGTAGCGCATCACGTCATCATGCCCCGACGGGCCATGTGGCCACGGTCGAATACACCGCGCCACTCGCTTCCAGACGGCTCTGCACCAGCGCCATCTCCGTGACCTTCCACTCTGCCGAGACCATCTGGCCGAGCACGCGGGGCATCGGCACGTTCGGCTTCACTCGGGCAACGGTGAGGTGCCCGGTGAAGCGCTTGCGGTCCGGCTCACCGAGGTCGCGGGTGGCGGCCGACACCGCACCGGCCAGGTCATCGACGCCCTGCACGGGCACCACCAGCGCTCGGTCGTGGAACACGTCGACTGCCGGACCCATCCGAGCCGTGCAGGCGGGCAGCAGGGCGTCGTCGAGCGCTGCTTCCACTTCGTCGATGTCGGCCTCACCGAGGAAGCGCAACGTCACGTGCCAGTTGTCCTCCGGCACGAAGCGCACGCCGCGCTGGTCCTTGCGATGCA
>CAZREK010000169.1:0-5691 GCA_964598965.1 uncultured Bifidobacterium sp.
GCTGAGACGGTCGACATCGTGCGGATGGTGTTGATCGGCCAGGTCAATCCGCAGTTGGTGTCGGCGATCAATGTGCACGGTCCGCTCGCCGTCGGTGTCAGCGGCGAAGACGCCGGCCTCATCCGCGCGTCGGCGCGCGACCCTGAGCTGGGCTTCGTCGGCGACGTGGACGAGATCAACCCCACGATCCTGCGCGGCTTGCTCGACGAAGGCTTCATTCCGGTGGTCGCCACGCTCGGTGTGGACCAGCAGGGGCAGGCGTACAACATCAACGCCGACACCGTGGCGGGTGCGATCGCGGAGTCGCTCGGTGCGGAGAAGCTGGTCTACCTCACCGACATCGAGGGGCTGCGTCGAGTGGTCGACGATCCTGCCAGCATCATCCGTCAGACCACGTGCGACGAGCTCGAGTTCCTGATGGCCGATGGCACCATCGCCGGCGGAATGATCCCGAAGGTGGAGAGCTGCGTGCACGCCGTTCGCGGTGGCGTTCGCCGCGCGCACATCCTCGACGGCCGCATTCCACACGTGCTGTTGCTGGAGGTCTTCACCGACGAGGGCATCGGGACGATGGTCAAATGAGTGCTCACGCCTTCAACACTCAGGCGCAGCAGCACTGCCCGTTCATGCCCGTGTTCGGCCCGCCGCAGGTGATGTTCGAGCGGGGCCTGGGAACAGAGCTGTGGGACACGGACGGCAAGCGCTACCTCGACTTCCTGTGCGGTCTCGCGGTCACCTCATTGGGACACTGTCATCCCGCGGTCACTGCGGCGCTGACGGCCCAGGCGGGTCAGCTGTGGCACGTCAGCAACCTGTTCGCCAACCCCCAGGCCGCGCAAGCTGCGCTGGCCGTCGACGCCCTGATGAAGGACGTCACCGGTGAGGACGGTCAGGTGTTCTTCTGCAACAGCGGTGCCGAAGCCAACGAGGCTGCGCTCAAGCTGGCCCGCAAATGGGCTGGCCACGGGCGGCACGTGGTGATCAGCGCCTATGGCAGCTTTCACGGCCGCACCCTGGCCACGCTGGCTGCGACGGGGCAGCCGGCCAAGCACGAGCCGTTCCATCCGATGCCGGACGGGTTTCGGCATGTTGCCTTCAACGACATCGACGCACTCACCGCGGCGATCGACCCCGCCGTGGCCGCCGTGTTCCTCGAGCCGGTGCAAGGAGAAGGCGGCGTGATTCCCGCGGACCCCGAGTACCTGCGCGCCGTACGCGCCCTGTGCGACGAGCGCAACCTGCTGCTGATCATGGACGAGGTCCAGTGCGGCTACGGGCGCACCGGCGAGTGGTTCGGCTTCCAGCACTCGGGTGTGGTGCCCGATGTCGTCACCATGGCCAAGGCGATGGGCAACGGCTTCCCCGTCGGTGCCTGTTGGGCGAAGATGGATGTTGCCGCAGCGTTCAAACCCGGTGACCACGGCAGCACGTACAGCGGTACCGCCATTGCCACCGCGGTGGTGAGCGCAGTCATCGACGAGATGCGCCGCATCGACGCGCCGCGCCTGGCTCGTGACAAAGGGGCCTCGCTCACCTCCAAGTTGTCGGGGATCCCCGGGGTGTCGGGCGTGCGTGGCAGCGGGCTGCTGCTGGCCGTGGAACTGGCGCCCGGGATCGATGCCAAGGCGGTGTACGTCGCGCTGCTCGGCCGCGGGGTCGTCACCAATGCCGTCACTGCCTCGGCGCTGCGCCTGGCCCCACCTCTCACCGTCACCGATGCGGAGATCGACGAGGCCGTGGCCGCGCTCGCCTCCGTCCTGCAGGAGTTCATCTCATGACCCGCCACCTCATCGACATCGCCGACTTCACACCCGACGAACTCGGCACCATCTTGCGCCTCGCGCAGGAGCCGAGCCTGCCCAAGCCCCTCGCGGGCCAAGGGGTCGCGTTGATCTTCGAGAAGCCGTCCAACCGCACGCGTCACTCGATGGAGATGGCCGTGGTGCAGTTGGGCGGTCATCCGGTGTACACGCGCGGCGAGGAAGTCGGCATCGACGTGCGCGAGTCCGCCGAGGACATCGCACGCGTGATGGCCGGGTACCACTCGGTGATCGCGGCGCGCGTGTTCGAGCACGCGAAGGTGCAGCGCATGGCTGCGGTCAGCTCTGTGCCCGTCGTCAACATGCTCAGCGACGCGGCTCATCCGCTGCAGGCGCTGGCGGACGTGTTGACCATGCAACAGGTCCACGGCTCGCTCGCAGGTTCCCGCATCGCTTGGGTGGGGGACTACAACAACGTCGCTCGCTCGTTGGGCGAGGCATGTGTGATGCTCGGTGCGACGGTCACCTTCGGTTGTCCGGCCGGCTACTCGCCGTCGTCAGCGGAGTTGACCCGCTTGGCCGCCTTGGGGGCGGGCAGCGTGGCGCACACGCACGACCCGCACGAGGCGGTCGCCGGTGCGGTTGCCGTCCACACGGACAGTTGGACCTCGATGGGTCAGGAGACGGAGAAGCAACAGCGGATGACTGCGTTCCGTGGGTTCACGGTGACGCCCGAGCTCATGGCCGGTGCTGCTGCCGGCGCCGGCTTCTACCACTGCCTGCCTGCCTACCGCGGGCTGGAAGTGACCACCGAGGTCATCGACGGCCCCGCGAGCCACGTGGTGCATCAGGCGCACAACCGCATGCACTCGGCGCGTGGGGCGCTCGCCTTCTTGATGGGGGTCCGCTGATGTCGTCGAAGGTCCAACGCCAACAGGCGATCGCCAAGCTCGTCGCCAAGTACGCCGTCACCAACCAGCCGCAACTGGTGGAGTTGCTCGCTGCCGACGGCATCGCCGCAACGCAAGCCACCGTCTCCCGCGATCTCGAGGATCTCGGCGCCGTCAAGGTTCGCGTGCCCGGTGGTGACACGGTGTACGCGATTCCTGAGTACGAGCCGGCGCGCCTGGCGCCGGAGGATCAGCTCCGTCGCGTCATGGGCGAGTGGGTGGCCGAGGTGCGCAAGAGCGGCGACCTGATCGTGCTGCGCACGCCACCCGGTTGTGCCCACGTCGTGGCGTCCGCGCTGGACCGCAGCGGCATGGCCGGGCTGCTCGGGACCGTCGCCGGTGACGACACCTTGCTGTGTGTCGCCGAGGAGTCGCTGGGCGGCGCCAAGTTGGCCGCCAAGCTGCGCGACCTGGCGGGTCTGTCATGAGCGGCGGCAAGGCGTTGTGGCACGGTCGCTTCGAGGGCGGCCCCGCGGCCGAACTGATGGCCTACACGGAGAGCATCTCGTTCGACAAGCAACTGTGGGCCGACGACATCGCCGGCTCCATCGCGCACGTGAAGGGCCTGGCACACGTCGGCATCCTCTCGACGATCGAGCGCGACTCCGTGCTCGCCGCGCTCCAGACCGTGCACGACGAGATGGCCAACGGCTCGTTCGTGTTCGAGGCCAGCGACGAAGACATTCACACCGCGGTCGAGCGCCGCGTCACGGAGCTGGCCGGCGAGGCGGGCGCCAAGCTGCACACGGGTCGCAGCCGTAACGACCAGTCCGCCACCGATGTGCGGCGATGGATGAAGCGCGAGCTGATGGCCGTCGCCGAGCGCGTGGTGGGGCTGCAGGAGGTGCTGTTCCAGCGTGCACAGGACGCGGGCGAGGTGTACCTGCCGGGCTACACCCACCTGCAGCGTGCACAACCGGTGTTGTTGGCGCACCATCTCCTTGCGCACGCGTGGGCGCTCGGTCGCGATGTCGATCGGTTGCTCGACGCGCTCGAGCGCATCGACGTGTCGCCGCTGGGCGCTGGGGCGCTGGCGGGTTCGTCGTTGCCTCTCGACCCCGACTTCACCGCCGCCGAGCTGGGCTTCGCGGCGCGCTTCGAGAACAGCCTCGACGCCGTCGGCTCGCGTGACCATGTCGCCGAAGCGCTGTTCGTGCTGTCGCTGATCGGCATCAACCTCTCTCGACTCGGTGAGGAGTTCGTGCTTTGGACCACCGACGAGTTCGGCTTCGCCAAGCTCGACGACGGCTACGCCACCGGCTCGTCGATGCTGCCGCAGAAGAAGAACCCGGACATCGCCGAGCTGGCACGCGGGAAGGCGGGCCGCCTCATCGGTGACCTCACGGGCTTCCTCGCAACCATGAAGGGTCTGCCGCTCAGCTACAACCGCGACTACCAGGAGGACAAGGAGCCCTTGTTCGACGCGGTGAACCAGGTGTCGCTCGCGCTCGGCGCGATCAGCGGGATGATCGCGACCGCGACGTGGGTACCCGAGCGCATGCAGACGGCGGCCGATGCGGAGACCACCGCGGCCACCGACCTCGCCGAGTGGCTGGTGCAACGCGGCATGCCCTTCCGAGCGGCGCACGCCGTCGTCGGCACGCTGGTGCGTCGCCACCTGGCGGGTGAGGGCAGCCTGCGCGACCTGGTGTCGGCCGACGCGTCGTTGGGCCCCGATGCGGCGTCGCTGGTGGCGCCCGGTGTCTCCGTGCGGCGGCGCACGACACCAGGCGGTGCAGGGCCGGCCCCCGTTGCCGTGCAGCTGGAGCGCTTCCGCGAGCGCTTGGTGGTGTGGCGTGAAGCCGTTGCCCCCGACGTTCGCTGAGCGCGACGCAACGGTCGTCGCACCGGAACTACTCAACAAGCTGCTGCGCGTGCACGGCACGGTGGCGCGCATTACGGAGGTCGAGGCGTACACCGCTGACGACCCCGCCAGCCATTCGTTCCGCGGCCGCACTGCGCGCAACGCGGCGATGTTCGGCCACCCCGGTCACTGGTACGTGTACCTGATCTACGGCATGCACTATTGCGTGAACCTGGTGACGGGCCTGGAGGGTGACGGGCAAGCCGTGCTCATCAGGTCGGTGGTGGTCGAGGGGATCGATCACCGGCGCACGACCGGCCCCGGTCGCCTCTGCAAGGTGTTGGGCATCGACCGCTCGCTGGACGGCGCGTCGGCCGAGTTGTTCGACGACGGCACGCCGCCACCTGCGGAGCCGGAGGTGACGCCACGCATTGGTATCACCAAAGCCGCCGACTGGCCGCGGCGTTGGCGGGTAGTTCGGCCCTAGCTCCTCGACCGTGCGGCGTCGTAGCGTCGGTGCAACGTTGTTCAGGAGGAGCACTCGCCAACATGGCCACGTCGAAGTCGAGCCGTCCACGCAAGGTGACACAGGGTGATCGGTCGCCCTCGCTCACGCCGTCGGGCATCGAGGAGTTCGAGATCACCATGGCGCTGGAGGCCGCGAAGGCCGCGAAGCTCAACGCCGTTCGTGACGTGTTGCACAACGCGGGGCAGGACGAACTCAACAGCATCGCCGCGTGGTTGAAGGCCGTCATCGACGGGTCATCCGCGGACGAGTTGCACTCGCTGGCCTCGGCTCTGACGCACGAGGACGACGTTCCCTACGGCATCCCACCGATGGGCCCCGACGACCAACTGGTGGCGGACTGGCAGCACGCGGTGTACCCGTACGCGAACCTGCTGTCGCGCAAGTCGTACGAGAAGCAGAAGTACCAGTTGCAGGTGGAGCTGTTGAAGCTGCAGGCGTGGGTGAAGGAGAGCGGGTCGCGCGTCGTCATCCTGTTCGAAGGCCGTGACGCAGCGGGCAAGGGCGGCACCATCAAGCGGTTCATGGAACACCTCAACCCACGTGGTGCCCGCGTGGTCGCGCTGGAGAAGCCGACCGAGCAAGAGCGCGGGCAGTGGTACTTCCAGCGGTACGTGCAACACCTGCCGACGGCGGGCGAGATCGTGTTGT
>CAZREK010000170.1:0-2700 GCA_964598965.1 uncultured Bifidobacterium sp.
CGCGTCGAGCAGGTGGATGGCAATGTCGGCGACCTTCACCTGATCGTCCTCGGCACCGGCAGCCTTCGCGCCGTCGTCCAGCATGATGTAGCAGAACGGGCAGGCGGTGGCGACGCGAGTGGCACCCGTGCTGAGCGCTTCCTTGGCGCGCTCGTCGTTCACCTTCACGCCGATGTTCTCTTCCATCCACATGCGGGCGCCACCGGCGCCGCAGCACATGCCCTTGGTGCCGTTGCGCGGCATCTCCACGACCTGAATGCCCTTGATGCTGCCGACCACCTTGCGCGGCGCCATGTAGACGTCGTTGTGACGGCCGAGGTAGCAGCTGTCGTGGTAGGTGATGCGCTCTTCCAGCGTGGCCTGGCTGACGTCCAGCTTGCCCGTGGCGATCAGCTGCTCGAGCAACTGGCTGTGATGCACGACTTCGTACGTGCCGCCGAGCTGCGGGTACTCGTTGGCCAGCGTGTTGAAGCAGTGCGGGCACTGGGTGATGATCTTGCGCACGCCCATGCCGTTGAGCATCTCGATGTTCGGCATGGCGAGCATCTGGAACAGATACTCGTTGCCCGAGCGGCGAGCCGAGTCACCGGTGCAGTTCTCGCTGGGGCCGAGGATGGCGACGCTGATGCCGGCACGCTTCAGCAGCTTGGCCATCGCCTGGGTGACCTTCTTGTTCTTGTCGTCGAAGGAACCGGCGCAGCCCACCCAGTAGAGGTACTCGGCCTCGAACGGCGAACCCGGGTCGACGATGTCGACGTCGAGACCCTTGGCCCAGTCGGCGCGCTCGCCCTGGTTCATGCCCCACGGGTTGCCCTGGTTCTCCATCGCGCGGTAGGCGTTGCCCAACTCGGCGGGGAAGTTGCTCTCCATCAGCGACAGATAGCGGCGCATGTCGAGGATCTTGTCGACGATCTCGATGTTGACCGGGCAGTTCTCGTCGCATGCACGGCAGGTGGTGCAGCTCCAGATCTCCTCGGCGGTGACGCGCTCGAACAGCGAGTTGGCGGAGATGGTGATCTCCTTGTCCGTGCTGAGCGGCGGGGTGACATGGCCGTGCGGCGCGCTGGCCGCCATGACCTCACCGGTCTTCAGCACGATCTCGCGCGGGTCCAGCGGCTTGCCGGTGGCGTGCGCCGGGCACACGCTGGTGCAGCGGCCGCACATCGTGCAGGCGTCGGTGTCCAGCAGTTGCTTCCAGGTGAAGTCCTCCACCACGCTGGCACCGAAGCTCTCCAGCGCCGTCTGGGTGAGGTCGGGCATTGCGCGCATCGCACCCTTGGGCCGCTCGCGATCCTTCAGGTACATGTTCAGCGGGCTGGTGAAGATGTGGCGCAGCATCGTCAGCGGCAGCAGCACCAGGAAGGCGGCGAAGGCCACGACGTGCACCGACCAGCCGATCTGGTGCCACGTGTTGAGCGTGTCCTCTGCCAGGCCGTCGAACAGCTTGCTGAGCGGGTAGCCGATGAAGCTGAACTTCTCGTGGTCCGGCTGGCCTTCCTCGGCGATGCGGAACGCTTCGGCGAAGAAGCCGCTGATGCCGATGAGGAAGAAGACGCCGAGGATGATGCCGTGCTCGCGCTTGGTCTTGATGCGAATGCGGTACGGGCGCTGGATGTAGCGACGCACGGCCGCCCAGATGATGCCGACCATGAACACCAGGCCGAACAGGTCGCCGATGAAGGCGTAGGCGCGGTACACGTCGCCGTGCAGGAACTTCATGCTCTCCGGCAGCTGGTGGTCCACCTCGAGCATGGTGGTGACGCCCAACAGACCGAGGAAGCCGAAGTAGATCAGCGAGTGCATCAGGCCCGCGCCCGCATCGCGCAGCAGCGTCTGCATGTAGGCCCCGGCGCGGAAGTCCTTCAGGCGCTTGACGATGTTCTTCGGGGTGGTGCGGCGGCGGTCGGGCGCGCCACGCTCCCAGTTGCGCACGCGCTGCGAGAAGGCGAACGCGCCCCAGATCAGCAGCATCGGGATGACCGTGTAGAACGCCACCTGCAGTGCGCCGGGGATGCCCTCGAACACTTCACGGTTGGGCTTCTTCGCGTCGTGCCACTCCGTGAACTGCGGGATCAGGCCGGAGGCGAGGGTGAACACCCCCATGAAAATGCCCAGGCCGAGGGCCAACTGGTGCGGCTTGAAGCGCTTCAGGAACGGGCCCTTGGGGGCCTCGGGCGCAGGAGACGTGTGCGTGCTCATAGCGTCATCAACCCTAGTTCGCGGGTCGGCCGCGCTTCGCCTCCGTGAGCGTGGTCTGAACTACGGGGTGGAACCCTTGCGCTGCAGTTGGTCGGTGCACACCTGGGTGGCGTAGTCGTGGGCAGCGGCTTGGTCGGCGGCGATCGGCAACCAGTGAGCGAGGAAGTCGCGGTAGTCGCGGTCCTCCACCAAGGCGTCGTAGTCGGTGGTGCCGGTGTTGTCGGAGTAGTCCTCCACCAGGTTGCGGTAGGTGGAGTACCAGGTGTCGTTGAACTTCACCCACACCGCGATGGACGCGCGCACGTCGTCAGGGACAGAGCCGGGCAGGGGGTCGAGAACCGCCAGCACGTCGTCGGTGCCGACCTCGCCCTTTTCGAAGTCGAGCGTGGTGTTCCAGGCAGCCTGGCACTTGCGACCGAAGTCCTCGTTGTAGTCGGTGGGGTCGCCCAGCATGGGGTCGGGGGCGAACCCGCGGCGCTGGTCCAGCCACTGCTCGACCTC
>CAZREK010000170.1:2800-5605 GCA_964598965.1 uncultured Bifidobacterium sp.
GCGTCGCCGTCGGCGTAGGCGTTGAGCTGCACCAGCACCGGCACCGAGGTGCAGAACTGCTGCGAGATGGCCCACAACGAATCGCCCGAGACCACGGTGTACGCCTGGGTGGCGACGGAACTGCCATCGGCCTGAGTGACGACGCTGATGTCGCCCGCTGCCGACGCGATGCGCTCTTGCCCAGGGTCGCCCTTGCAGGCGGCAGCGAGCAGCACCACGGGAACCACCAGGACCACTGCCAGACGTGCCGAACTGCTCATGTCAGCGAGCGTAGGCGCGGGGTGTCACGCGGTACCGGGCACCCCGCATCTGTTCGGTCAGGGCGTGGAGCCTTTGGACTTGAACAGCGCGGTGCACGTGTCGGTGACCCAGTACTTGGGGGCGAACTGTGCGTTGCTGCCGATCTGGGCATAGGCGTCGAGCAACTCCACGAACTCGGGGTCCGTGTACAGCGCCCGGTAGAAGGCCTCGGTGTCCGGGAACATCGGATGCGCGGCCTCGATCGTGCCCCGGCGCTCGACGTAGATCGGGTACCAGATCTCGGAGAAGTTCACCCAGCGGTCGATCGCCGGCATCATGTCCGCGGGCGGGCCGCCCAAAGGTGCCAACGCCGCCAACAGGTCGTCCTTGGTGCCGCCGCTGACCGCGAACGACTGCGCTTCCCAGTACGCGTCGTAACAGACGTGCCCCCAGTTGACGTGGTCAGGTGTGTTCTGGTCGAACGGATCGGTGATCACGTGCTCGTTCAGGTACAACGCGAGCCAGCGGTTCGGTGGCTCCGTGGTGGTGGTCACCACTTCCGTGACGACGGGGCAGCCCGGCGGCGGGATCAGGATCACGTCGCCCGGGTAGATCGGGTGCGACAAACCCTCGGGCCAGGCATTGACAGCGACGACTTCCGCCGCCGACGTGCAGAACGAGTTGGCGATGCGATACAGCGAGTCGCCCTGCTGCACCGTGTAGGTGATGTCGGGGACTGTCGTCGTGGTCGCAGCGGCAGTGGTGTCCGCACCACCGATCACCAACTCGGTGACGCGGGTGGTGGTCGCCGCGTCGTCACCGCTGCACGCGGTGAACAGCAGGGCACCGGCGCACGACGCGATCAGCGCGCGGCCGACTCGCGACTTCATGGTGCTGGCTGCGTCAGCCGAAGTACTGCCGGTCCAGGTCGCGGATGCGGCCGGCGAGCGCCGCCAGCAGCTTGTGGGCCAGCGCGGGCACGTCGTCGAGCACGCCCATGAAGTGCCGCTGGTCGAGCAGCAGCAGCGTGCAGTCGGTCTCGCAGGTGACGGTGGCGGTGCGCGGGCCGTGGTCGAGCAGCGACAGCTCGCCGACGACGGTGCCCGGGCCGAACGAACCGACCTTCTTGCCGTTGCGCTTCACGCCGACGGTGCCTTCGAGCACGACGAACGCCTCACGACCGGTCTGGCCCTGGTCGACGATCAGAGAGCCGGCGGGCATTGTGATCTCGTCGCTGGCGCGTGCGATCTTCTCCAGGTCCTTGGTGGAGCAACCCTGGAACAGACTCACGTTGCGGAGATGCTCGAGATACGCCTTCTTGCTAGCCATATGTCCAGCGTAGCTCGCTCGTGAACACGTGCGGGGTGCAATGCGGCGTGCGCTGTGTCACGCGCCGCGATCGTTGGCTGCCGGCAACTCGACGAACGCGTCGAGCCCCCTGCGGTCGGTGCGGTTGCGCAAGTCGGCGCGACCCCCGCTGAGCGTGGCGAGGTGCTGCACGATGGCCAGCCCGATGCCTGACCCACCGTGTGGTGCATCGGGCGCGCGCCAGAACCTGTCGAACGCGTGCTGCAGGTGCTCGGGCCGCATGCCGGGACCCTCGTCGACCACGTGCACCGTCACGCATCTCGCGCCGGGCGCGGCGCGAACCGTGATGGTGGTGCCTGGCGCGGCCACACCCAGCGCGTTGTCCACGTAGTTGTCGATGATTTGCTCGAGTGCATCGGGGACAGCCTTCGCCGTCAACCCGGTGGCGATGTCGCTGGCGATGCGCACACCGCGCTCGTCCGCGAACGGCGCCCACATCTCGGCGCGCTCAAAGGCGATCGCGGACACGTCGACGGTGACCGTGTCGACCGCCGTACCGTCGGTGCGAGCGATCAGCAGCAGGCCCTCCACCAGCCGCTGCAAGCGCTCGGTCTCCGCGCTCGCGGCCTCGATCCGCTCGCGCGCGGCCGCGGGGTCGTCGTCCACGAGGGCCGCGGCGCGTTCCAGTTGCAGACGCAGGGCAGTCAACGGTGTGCGCAGCTGGTGCGACGCGTCACCCGCGAAGGCCTTCTGTTTGGCCATCAGCCCGGCAAGGCGTTCGGTCATCGTGTTGAACGAACGGGCGAGCGCGCGTACCTCGCGTGGCCCGCTGTCGCTGTCGGCGCGCTCGCTGAAGTCGCCCGCAGCGAGGTGTTCGGTGGTGTGTTCCAGGCGGCGCAACGGGGACGTGACGTTGCTGGCCAGCAGCATCGCGGCGAGCATCGCACCGAGCAGCGAGATGCCGAAGACCCCGAGCAGCCCTTTGGCCTTCGCGTTGGCCCGCTCGTCGATGACAGCGGCGCGGAAGGTGATGCGCACCACGCCCGCGACTTCGGCACCCGACAGGACCGGAACCGCGGCGTAGACGAGGTCTCCACCAGCGGTGTCGGAGTGGCGCTCGCCGGTGGCGCGCTGCAGGCGAAGCGCCAGCTGAATCTCGGGTCGGTTGGAGAAGTCCTCGCCGGGGCTGTCGGTGGGGTCGGTGGACACCACCACCTTGCCCTGCCCGTCGGTGATCACCACTCGCGCACCGTCCCG
>CAZREK010000171.1:0-5592 GCA_964598965.1 uncultured Bifidobacterium sp.
GGAAGGTGTATCCCTTCGAAGCCACATCGTCGAGGTCGATCTTGCGGAGAATCGATGCCCGGAAGACGTTGAAGCCACCGGTCGCGTCGTGCACGGGCAGATCCATGGCGACCTGGATCCAGATATTGGCGAGCCTGCTGAGCATCTCCCGTGATCGGCCCTGATCGGTTGAGCCACCACGCATCCAGCGCGAACCCTTGACCATGTCGGCGTTCTTGTCACGCAGAGCCTGCAGCATGGCGGGCAGCAGCTCGGGTTGATGCGAGCCATCGGCGTCCATCTCGGCTATGACATCGAAGCCGCGCTCCAAGCCCCACTTGAAACCTGCAAGATAGGCGGCGGCGAGGCCTTCTTTGAACCCGTGCGACGCTGCCGTCTTGAAGGCCATGTCGCTGGAGTCGACGGCGTGGAACTTGCCGTCGTAGCACTCCACCTGGACGTCGACGACGGCGAAACCGTGAACACCGCCCTTGACCATGGTCTCCTCGATACCCGCTTGGACCGCGCCGAGGTAGTTGCGCGGGATGGACCCGCCGACGATCGCATCGACGAAGCGGAACCCCTCTCCGCGCTCCAGCGGGGCGACGCGCAGGTTCACCACAGCGAACTGGCCGTGGCCACCACTCTGCTTCTTCACCTTGCCCTCGGCCTCTGCCTTGCCGCTGATGGTCTCGCGGTAGGCGATGCGCACCTCGGCAGTGTCCACGTTGACGCCGAACTTGCGGGCCAGGCGCTCGATGGTGACAGCGATGTGCGTGTCGCCGGCACCGCGCAGGACGGTCTGGTTGGTCTCCTCCAGCCGCTCGACCATCAGCGAAGTGTCCTCGGTGAGGATGCGGGCCAGCGCATTGCCCAGCTTGTCGTCGTCGGCCTGAGTGCGCGGCACGATCGCCACCGCGTACTGCGGCACCGGCCGTTCGGCCGCCGCGGCCTTCACCGGCGAACCCTTGGGGGTGAGCATGTCGCCGGTGTGCGTGTTGGCCAGCTTGGCCACGGCGGCGATGTCGCCGGCGACGACCTCGCCCACCGCGATTTCCTCCTTGCCGCGCACGAGGAACATCGCGTGCATGCGCTCCTCGACGCCGCTGGTGCTGTTGACCAGCTTGTCGTCGGTCTTCAGCGTGCCGGACAGCACCTTGAAGACCGAGAGCTGGCCGACGTAGGGGTCGGCGATCGTCTTGAACACCTGGGCCAAGGGCTGGCCGGCGGGGTCGGCGGTGACGGTGGTGAGCTGGTCGCCGGCGCGCACGGTCGCAGGCCGATCCGCGGGGGACGGGCCGAGCTCGCAGATGAAGTCGGCGAGGCGGTCGATGCCCACGCCGGTGGCGGCGGAACCGAGCAGCACGGGGAACTCCACCCCGTCGAGCACCTCGTGAGCGAGCGTGCGCTCCAGCTCCTCCACCGAGGGGACATCGCCGGACAGGTAGCGCTCCAGCTGAGCGTCGTCGCCGGCGACGATCTCCTCCAGCACCGCGTCGTGCAGCTCGTGCTCCTCGGCCTGCAGGTCGGCGGGCAGCGGCTCGCTGTGGTGCTTGCCGTCGGCCTCGTACTCGTAGGCCTCTTCGTGCAGCACGTCGGCCACGCCATGCAGGCTGGCGGCCTCGCCGATCGGCAGCTCGAGCGCCACGAAGCCGGCCCCGAAGGTCATCTTCAACCGGTCGAGTACCTTGTGGAAGTCGGCGCGGTCCTTGTCCTCCTTGTTGACGAAGACCATGCGCGGCAAGCCGAGGGCCACCGCCTTGCGCCACAGCATCTCGGTCTGCACCTCGACGCCGTCGACAGCGCTGACGACGAAGACGGCCATGTCGGCCACCGACAACGCGGCATCGACTTCGCCCTCGAAGTCCACGTACCCAGGCGTGTCGATGAGGTTCACCTTGTAGGTGCTGCCGTCGCTGGCCTTCCACTCGAACGGGGCCAGGGCCAGTGACAGGGAGATCTTGCGCTTCTGGCTCTCCGGCTCGGTGTCCAGCAGGCTGGTGCCGTCGTCCACCTTGCCGGCACGTGCCACTGCGCCTGCCCGGGCCAGCAACGCCTCGGCGACGCTGGTCTTGCCGGCTCCACCGTGGCCCACGAGGGCGACGTTGCGAATGCGGTCGGTGGGGTAGCTCTTCACTTGCAGGCCTCCTGCATCAAGGTGACGAGCCGAACGGTACTCGCGTCGCGGGGTACACCTTCCAGGGACCTTGGACACCGGGCGCCCAGGCGTTGTGCCGGGCGCCCGGTGTCGGGGGGATCAGCCGCCGTTGGCGGCAGCAGCGCCACCGGCCTTGAGGTCCGACTCGATCTGGCGAGTCAGTTCCTCCAGCTCGGCGAGCGCCTGGTCGACGGCTGGGTCGACCGTGACGACCGCCGCGGTGGTGGTGACGGGAACGGTGGAACCGGTGGAACCGGTGGAGTCGGTGGTGGTGTCGTCGGTGACCGAGGTGGCGGGGGCCGAGGTGGCCACCGGCACGACGTTCTCCGACGAGTGCTGCGAGCGACCGCACGCGGTCAGCGACAGCACCACCAGCGCCACCGGAACAGCGGAACGCAGGATGTTGCGGGTCATGGTCCTCAGGCCTTCAGGAGGGCGATGATCGCCTTCGCATCGTCGATCGCGGTCTTCAGGTCGGTGCGCACGGCCTGCAGCGAGGCCTTGGCCGGGCTGAGGACGTCGTGGTTGGCGTTCCAGTCGGCAGGTGTGTACCCGAGGATCGAATCGCCGAGGCCGGCCAACTTGCTGTCGGCGTCGGCGACGCGAGCCTGCATGTCGGCGAGCAGCTCGTTGGCATTGCCCACGTCCTTGCCCGCGGCCTCGGCAGCGGCGATGGCGTCGGTCAATTTGGTGATGGCGCTGTTGGCCTTGGCGACGCCGGCAGCCCCACGATCGGCGCCGAGGGTGTAGTGCACCTGCGGGGCCCGCAAGGCGAACACTCGGTACTGCTCGGCGACCGCGGTGCAGTCCTCCTTCAGGCTGGCGACATCGGTGTCGGCGGCGACTTCGGCGCGCAGTGCAGTGATGCCGGAGGTGGCGCTGGAGATGATCGAGTTCAACGTCGACTCATGGCTGTCGGTCAGGTAGGTCGCGGCCGCGACCTTGCCGGACAGGCTGGACAGCTCGCTCAGCCGCTTGTCGATGCCGTCGAGGCACTTGGCCTGAGCCGTGGGGAAGTCCCGAGTGCCGTTGCCGGCAGCGACGGCGATGCCGCCGAGACCGATGATGCTGGTGAGCCCGAGCCCAGCAGCGACGAGCAGGTGGTTGCGCTTCATGTGACACCTCTTTGGGGGGTCGGACGTGCACGGTGCTCGTCCGTTCGCCCACATGGTGCGCGACGTCTGTGAGGGAAGTGTGAGGAGCTGCTCGCCTCTGCGTCAGGGGGTGAACGTGACCACGATCGTCTTGGAGCTGCCCGTGATGCTGCCCTTCTTCGCTGTGGCGGTGACCGCGAACGACTTGCACGTCGGCGGCGTGAAGTACACCCACCCGCCGGGTGCTGCCAGTTCGATCGCGAACGATGTCTTCAACTCCACGGTGTCGGCCAGCTTGCTGTCGAAGTAGATCTTGACCTTCCCGTTGGCGCCGGCGAGTTGCGCGCACGTCTGCGCCGGCGGCCCAGTGAGCAGGGTGACGGAGGGCTTCAGTTGAATGGTCACGACCGGGATGTTGACGGTGACCGGGGGCGTCGTCGTGGTCGTGGCCCCGGGCTTGGGCTTCGCCTTTGCCGTGGTGGTGGGCGCCAGCGAGGTGCTGGTGTCCGCGACGGTGGTGTCCGAGATGGTGCTGGTGGTCTCCCCCACCGAGGTGGAGGTCGACTCGGCGGGGATGGTGGTAGCCGCGTCGTCAGCATTCGAGCCCGAGCTACCGCACGCAGCCGCGAGCGGGGCGAGCGCGACCAGGGTGGCGAGAAGGGCGTTGCGGGAGAAGCTGTGGTGAGTGTTCATGTCCGTCGTGTTCTTCGTGTTCAGGATCCGACCGTGATGGTCAGCTTGCGAGGTGTGCCCTTGTCGCCGTTGGCGGTGTAGGGCGTGATGGTCACGGTGGTGGTGAGGCCGCAGACGATGGTGACGCCGTGTGTTCCGTTCGCCGGCTGGGATGGGTAGCCCCCGTTTGCCCCCGGCATGGCGTACGACAGGACGACGGACGCACCGGTGGACGCCCACGTGACGGGCGCGCTGTGCCCTGCCTGGTTGGCCTCGGCGCAGGTCCAGGTCAACTTCGCCGAGGCGGACGTGACCGTGGGACCGAACTTCAGGGTCACCGGTGGGATGAACAGGGTCGCGGCCGTGGTGGTGCTGGCTGCCGTCGTGGTGGTGGCACCCGGCTTGGGCTTCGACTGCTGGACCGCGGTCGTCGTGGTGCCGGCCAGGGTGGTGTCCACGATCGTGGTGGCGCTGACGCTGGTGGACGCCGCGCTGCCGGCCGAGGTGGTGGCGCCGTCCGTGTTCTCCGTCGCCGAGCCGGAGCCACCGCAGGCGACGACCATCGGACCGATGACCAACAGCGAGGTCAGCAGCAGCGTGCGGGTGAGTGAGGAAGTAGGCATTGTGGTGAGGTTCTCTCGTCGGGATGAGTGGCCGGTCACGGTCAGGCGCCGACGATGATCGAAAGCTTCTTGGCGGTGCCCGTCGTGCCGTCCGCGGCCACCGGGATCAGGCTGACGCCGATGGTCTTGCCGCATTGCAGCGTGACCTTGCCGCTGCCGTTGGCCGGGGAGCCAGGCACTGCTTGCTGGATCGGCCCGGGGCCGAACACCAGGGTGACTGAGACGGCGGCGCTCGAGGTCCAGGTGACGGTGGCCTTGAGACCGGCCTGATTGGCCTGCGCGCAGGTCCAATTGAGTTGCGTCGTCGCCGATGTGATCTTGGGCAGCAGCTTGAAGGTCACCGGCGTGATGACGATCGTCAGGTTCGGCCCCGACCCCGCGGCGGCCGTCGTGGTGGTGGCCGCCGGCTTGGGCTTGGTGGTCGTTGCCGGCGCGGGCGTGGGTACGGTCGATGTCGTCGCGTCGGCCACCGTCGTCGCGACGGCGGTGGTGTCGATCAGGCTGGTGGACACTTCGCTGCCGCTGGTGGCCGTGCTCGATTCGGGTGTCGCCTGCGGATCAGAACCGCATGCCACCGCGACAAGACCGAGGAGCAAGGGTGTGACGGCAAGCAGCAGGTGACGTCGGCGCAGCCGCGATTGATGAGTGCTCATGTCGGTCCAGAGTGTCGGTGGGTCGAGTTCTGTCAGAAATCGTCAGGCTGTTCAGGAGGACGACACGCTGATCGCAATGATCTTGAAGGTGCCGGCGACGTCGGTGGCGGAGTAGGCCTTGACCTTGAGATAGGTCGTCTCGCCGCACGCGAGGGGCACCACCACGTTGCCGTTGGCCGGGTAGTGGGCCTGGTCCCAGTTGGCGCTGCCGCCGCCGCTCCTGTTCAACGACACATGGTCCGCATACGTCGTGGTCCAGGTCACCGTCGTCTTGAACTGCGCCTGCGCCGCCTGCACGCACGTGAAGTTCGTCTGCGCTGTCAACGTCTTCACGGTCGGCACCAGCAGCAGACCTGGGTTGTAGATGCTGATCGGCGGCATGGTGCTGGACGGCATCGGCGGGTCGGCGAGGG
>CAZREK010000172.1:0-5549 GCA_964598965.1 uncultured Bifidobacterium sp.
GACACGGTGCGGCGAGCCAGCGAATTGTCTGCAACCAGCGGAACGGGAGGGATTCGAACCCCCGGGGCTTGCACCCTCACGCTTTCAAGGCGCGCGCAATTGTCCACTCTGCCACCGTTCCGCCGAACACCTTACCGGCGTGCGGGCAACCAGGGCAGGCCGCGGAAGATGCGCCAGTGGAAGGCGAGGTAGCCCGACTCGATCCATTCGCGATCGATGTTGGGGGCCACGAACTCGCGGGTGATGGCCCGCACGTTCTGGTGCACCGCGCCGCCGTGCAAGTGGTGCGCGGTGTGGAAGTTGTTGCCCCAGTACACCCACGTCAGCAGCGGGTTGGACCACACGGTGCGGGTGGTCTGCAAAGCGGACTCGGCGAACTCGGCCTTGGCGCCGTAGTGCTCGGGCACCAGCACGAACGGCTCGAACAGCACCATCGTGAAGGCCCACGGCATCAGCCACACGCACAACAGCACGTCGAGATGGTCGATGCCCAGCCACACCATCGCCGCATAGAACCCGATGGAGACCACGCCGTCGAGCACCAACGCGCGGCGCTGGCGCGGCGAGCGCACCCAAACGGGCGCATGGCCGAACAGCGAGGCCAGCGTCCACCACACGAAGTTCAGCGCGAACAGCGGGCCACCCACCAGCAACAGCAGGAACTGGAAGCGGGTGGTGAACTGGTAGGGCGCGCCCTCGGGGTCGTCGGCCGTGCACGAGTGCTGGTGGTGACCGAGGTGGTAGGCGCGGTACGCCGCGAAGGGCAGCCCCACGGACAGGCCACAGATGGTGCCCACCAGGCGGTTGGCCCACTTGGCGGAGAAGGTGTGGCCGTGCAGGGTCTCGTGCACGAGGGCACCGTTTCCCAGCAACAGCCACCCCATCAGGAACCAGACGGGCAGGCGCACGGCGAGCGAGTGCACCTGCAGGGTCAGCACCACGCCGGCTGCATAGAGCCCCCACGCGACCAGGAGGTGCGCTGCAGAGCGCACCCCCTGGGGCGTGGCAAGTTGCAGCTCAGCGATCCGGCGACGGGCGGCGGGTTCATCGAGCGTTGTGATCATTACGGCTGCCAGAGCTGCTCGAAGCGGGTGATCTCGCCATCCACGACGGTCATCATGAACGGGAACGGCACGAAGCTGTAGTCGGACGGTGCGCCGCCGCTGGGGCTCGAGGCACGGATCGTCACCAGTTCCTCAGGCGTGATCCAGTAGCTCTGCATGGTGGAGCCGTGAGCCACGGACAGGAACAGCCCGCTGGCGAACGGAAGGTCGTTGATGTCGCGGTACGGGTCGGACGGCACGTAGTAGCCGTTGAGGCACTCCTCGCCATGAGCCGCGGCCTGAGTCTCGCACTCGGTGTCGGTGAACACCTGGTACACGGTGATGTCGGGCATCAGCGTCTCGCCACCGTTGTACACCACGAAGTAGGTGCCGTCGGCCAGCACGCCGCTTGGGGCGAAGGCGTCGGAGTGGCCACGCGGCCACGGCGGTGCGTCGACCGGCTCGTACAGGTAGTGCGAGGCGACGGTGGGCGGCGGGGTGGTGATCGGCGCGGTGGATGCCGGCGCCGTGGTGGCCGGCTCGGTGGAGGCGGGTGCGGTCGTGACCGCGGCCTCCGTGGTGGTTCCGGCGTCACCAGAGCTGGACTTCGTGCTGCTACAGGCGGCCATTCCGCCCATCAGGACGACGGCAACCAGGGTGAGCGAGCGGGACGGACGGATGTGCATTGGACGTGCTCCTTTCGTGTCGCCGTACAAGAGCAGCGCACACGACCCGCCTGTCAGTTTTCCACACCCGAGTTGTCAGCCGAGGGAATGCTCAGCGAATCGCGTTGCGGAGCGTGTGCACCCAGTCGTCGGCGTCGCGCCAGCGCTGGTCGGCGTGCTCGCGGGCCGAAGTGGCGTGCTTGCCGGCCGCGGGATAGCTGCCCAGGAACTTCACATGACCCTGCTTGGCGTGCAGCGCCCGCATCGCATCGGCCATCAGCTCGTCGGCCACGTGGCCCTCGGCATAGACGATGAAGCAGTAGTCGCCCAGACCACCGGCCTTGGTGGGGCGTGACAGCAGGTTGATGAGGTTGATACGGCGCGCCGCGAACTCTTGCAAGATGCTGATGAGGCTGCCCGGCTCGTCGGCGCGCTGGTAGATGACCAGCCCGGTGACGTCGTGACCGGTGGGCGCGGGCACGCCCTCGCGGGCCACGACCACGAAGCGGGTCTGGTTGCCCGGGTGGTCGCCGATGTCGGCGGCCAGGATGTCGAGTCCGTACAGCTCCGCGCTGGCCCGAGGCGCAACCGCAGCGGCGCCGAGGCCACCGTCCTCGGCCACCAGACGCGCCGCCTCCGCGGTGGAGTTGGCGGCCCGCAGTTCGGCCTGCGGAACGGTTTGGCGCAGGAACGCGTGGCACTGCGCGGTGGCCACCGGAATCGACAGCACCACCTTCACATCGGCCAGCGATGTGCCCTGGCGGGCCATCAGGCAGTGCTCAATGTCCAGGACGACTTCGCGCTGGATGAGCAGATCGTGGTTGAAGACCAGTTCGTCCTGCGTGAGGTTGACGGTGCCCTCGATGGAGTTCTCGATGGCGACGAAACCGAGGTCGACCTCACCGCTCTCCACCGCGTCGAGCACGTCGGGCATCGTGCGGAAGAGCACGTGCTCGGCCGCGGCGAGGTCGGGCTGCCCCTTCAACGCCTGCTCGGTGAACGTGCCGAGCGGGCCGAGAAAGCCGACGCGAAGACGACTCATCGGATCAACAGTTCAGGACGCGAGCGCTGTGTCGACGAACGCCTGAATGTCGTCGAGCGACAGTTCGCCGGACACGCGGCCCTTGACGGTGCCGTCGGCACCGATGATGACGATGTACGGCCAACCAGGTGCACCCATGGCGATGGCGGCCTTGCCCGCGTTGTGGTCGCCGTTCGACTCGTCGACCATCACCGGCCAGCTCCAGCCCTTGTCGCTGAACCACTGCGCAGGCGGGTAGTTGGCCGAGGACGGGCTGGCCGCGGTGGCCACGCCGACGATCTGCAGATCATCGGGAATGCCGCCGGTCTTGCGCCAGTCGAGAAGGCGCGGCACCTCACGGTTGCAGTGCGGGCACCAGTGGGCGAGGAACACGATCATGTACGGCTTCCCGGTGGCGGCCGCGTCGATCACGATGTCGTCACCCTGGAAGTCCTTGCCGGCGAGCACCGGAGCGGTGGTCCCGATCGCCTCATCGTCCTGCCAGTTGGAGAACTCGACCGACAGCGTGGGCAACGCGTCGCCGGTGACCGTGACCGGCTGGCTGTCCGGCAGGCCGTTCAGCGACGTGTCGCCGGTGCTGGTGGAGGAAGCATCGCCGCCGTCGTCACCGGAGTTGGAGACGATGACCACGACCGCGACGACGGCCACGACGGTCACCAGCCCGATCCAGAGCCACTTCAGCGAACCGCCGCCGCCTTGACGCGCTGCTTTCGCCTGAGCCTTGCGCCGGGCTTCAGCCCTCTGCCGGTTCGCCATTGGGATCGTCCTCCAGGGATTCGGGGATGAACAGGAGAGCAAGGATGGCAGCAAAACCGCAGAAAGCCATCACTGCCAGGGTGACCGACGGAAAACCGGCCGGGCGGCCCATGTCGTTGTAGTGACCGAACGACATGTACCAGGGGGTTGCGCACGGCACCGTCGTGCTGCAGACGGCGGATTCCTCCACCACGCCGCGCTCGAGCAAGTTGTGCCACAAACTGATCAGCAGGCCGATGGTTGCGAGCACGCCGGCGTACCAGCGTGCCCCACGGTCGCGCCGAACGGCGGCGACGATGAGCACGACGGCCAGCGAGTACATGAACACGCGCTGGAACCAGCAGAAGCGGCACGGCACCCAGTGAGCACCGAACTCGCTGAAGTAGAAGCTGCCCAACGTGGCCGTGGTGGCCACCAGCGCGGCCAACTGCAACTGCATGTCGTGCAACACGTGCAGGAAGCGCACCGCCGCGACCGACGGAATGATGCGCGCGGCGATCATCAGCACCACGCCGCCGAGCGCAATCAGAGCCAGGAGCGCGCCGACATCGTGGACAGCGGTGGGCGACATTGGAACATTCTGCCGTACGAAACCCTGTTCCTGCTGGCAGGATTCAGCCCGTGATCGCCCCGGTCGTGTCCGCAGACCAGCTCGCCAACCTCCAACGCGAGCGCGATGTCGTGCTGGCCGACGTCCGCTGGTACCTCGACGGGCGCGACGGCTACGCCGCGTTCGAGGCCGCGCACCTGCCCGGTGCGATCTGGATCGACCTGCACCACCGCCTCGCGGGTCACGACCTGCCTGCCACCGAGGGTCGCCACCCACTGCCCACGCCCGACGACTTCTCGGCCGCGATGAGCCAGTACGGCATCGGTGACGACACCGTGGTCGTGGCCTACGACGACGCGGGCGGTATCACCGCCGGTCGCCTGGTGGTGATGCTGCGCATGCTGGGCCGCGACGCTGCGCTGCTGGACGGCGGCCTCACCGCGTGGGCCGCCGAGGGCCGCGCTGTCGCCACCGGCCCGGCCCAACTGCCGACCGCCCGCTCGTTCACCACCACACCGTGGCCCGCCGACCGGTTGGCCTCCACGGCCGAGACCGTGGCCCACGCTGCCGCCGGCGGCACGGTCATCGACGCACGACCGCGCGAACGATTCACGGGCGAGGTCACCGCCATCGACCCGCGGCCTGGTCATGTGCCCGGTGCGCGCAGCGCCCCCTGGACCGCGGTGCTCGGCCCTGACCAGCACCTGCTGCCCACCGAGCAGCTGGTGGCCTACTACCGCCACCTCGGCGCCGAGGACGACACCATCGCCTATTGCGGCTCGGGCGTCAGCGCGTGCATGAACGTCATCGCGATGGAGCACGCGGGCCTCACACCTCCGCGCCTCTACGTCGCCAGCTTCTCCGGCTGGTCGGCCGACGACGCCAACCCCGTCGAGTTGGGCGACCCGCATGGCAGCTGACCACGACTACGCCGCGGTGCGGGCACTGCGCCGCCGTCGGCAACTTCGGCGGATGGGCAACATCGAGTGGTTCGACGCGGCCTACAAGGTGTACCTGCTCGGCCTGTTCGGCGGCGGGTCCGTCTTGTGGATCAGCGCGTCCGTGAAGGACGGCGAGTTCGTCGGCGACACCGTCAGCAACATCGCCACCCATGGGCCGCGTGTGCTCGGTCTGGTCGCGGTGCTGGCCCTGCTGGCCGGTCTGCGCGGCGGCGCCCAAGGCGGCCCGATCGCGTTGGAAGCTGCGGACGTCGTGCACGTCATGCTCTCCCCGGTCGACCGTCGCCGCGCCTTGCTGCGCCCCGCCGTCCAACGCGTGCGCGGCGCGGTGTTCGCGGGTGCCACCGCGGGCGCCATCGCCGGGCAACTGGCCGGTCGCCGACTGCCCGGCACCTTGCCCGCGTGGGCAGCAGGTGGCGCGCTGTTCGGCACCGTCGTCGCGCTGCTGTGGGCATCGGCCGCTCTGTTGGCGCACACATTGCGCATGCCTCGGTGGTTGGCCACCGTTCTCGGCACTGCCGTGTTCGCGTGGCA
>CAZREK010000173.1:0-5537 GCA_964598965.1 uncultured Bifidobacterium sp.
AACGACAAGCGGGTGAAGATCACCCTCGAGTGCACCGAGTGCAAGCACCGCAACTACATCACCATGAAGTCCAAGGTCAACGACCGTGAACGCCTGGAGATGAAGAAGTACTGCAACAACGACCGGCGGCACACGCTGCACAAGGAGACCAGGTAGCCTGGTCTCCCCCCGAGGGCAGTAGCTCAGCTGGTAGAGCATCGGTCTCCAAAACCGACGGTCGGGGGTTCGAATCCCTCCTGCCCTGCCCATTGATTCTCAAGAACCGAGTGGATCTATGTCACTGGACGATCTCAACCGAGAGCAGAAGCGTTCGCTGAAGCGGATGGGTGCCCTGAACGACCAGGGCCAGCCCACTCGCGCTCCTGCTCCCGCGCGCAAGCCCAAGGACGACCGTGTCGGCCCCGCCCAGTACCTGCGCGAGGTCCGTGACGAGATGCGCAAGGTGGCCTGGCCGAAGTGGCCCGAGGTCCGCCGGTTCTCGATCATCGTGTTCGCAACCGTGGTGATCTACACCGCGTACGTGTTCGGCCTCGACGCCCTCTTCGGCGTGTTCAGCGGATGGTTGTACGACTGATGACCGACGAACTCGCCACCCAGGTCCACGAGGCCGACGCGGAGACCGACGAACAGGTCGATGCAAGCTTCGACCTCACCGCCACCTCCGCCGACGAGCCGGTGGCCGCTGCCGACGACGAGGAAGAGATCTTCGACAACCCCTGGACCCGCCCGGGCCAGTGGTACGTCGTGCACACTCAGTCGGGCTACGAGAAGAAGGTCACGGCCAATCTCAACGCTCGCATCCAGTCGATGAACATGGAGGAGAAGATCTACGAGATCGTCATCCCCATGGAGGAAGTCGACGAGTTCAAGAACGGTCGCAAGCAGACCGTGCAGAAGAAGGTCTTCCCCGGCTACATCCTCGTCCGTTGCCAGATGGACGACGACAGCTGGTACTGCATCCGCAACACGCCCGGTGTCACCGGGTTCGTCGGCCAGACCAAGCACGGGCAGAAGCCCACGCCGCTGTCGCGCCGCGAGGTGCAGACCTTCCTCGCCGCGAAGGGCGACGGCACGGGCGGCATGCCCAGCCGTAAGAAGCCGAAGCTCGATTACGAAGTGGGCGAGAGTGTCCGCGTGAAGGAAGGCCCGTTCGCCGACTTCGCCGGCACGGTCGCCGATATCAACCCCGACCACCTGAAGCTCAAGGTGCTGGTGAACATCTTCGGTCGCGAGACCTTGGTGGAGATGGACTTCAGCCAGGTCAGCAAGCTGTAGAGCAGCAACGAGAAGGAAACAGTCATGGCAAAGAAGAAGGTTGCTGCGATCATCAAGATCCAGATCCCCGCGGGCAAGGCCACCCCGGCCCCGCCGGTGGGTACCGCGCTCGGCCCGCACGGCGTGGCGATCATGGACTTCGTCAAGCAGTACAACGCCGCCACCGAGTCCCAGGTCGGCACCATCGTGCCGGTCGAGATCACGGTGTTCGAGGACCGCACGTTCAGCTTCATCCTGAAGACCCCGCCGGCCCCCGTGCTGCTGCGTCAGAAGGCTGGCCTGCCCAAGGGCAGCAGCACCCCTGGCAAGACCGTCGCCGGTTCGGTCACCGAGGCCGACATCGAAGAAGTCGCCAAGATCAAGATGCCCGACCTCAACGCGTACGACCTCGAGGCCGCGAAGCAGCAGATCCGTGGCACGGCCCGTTCCATGGGCCTCAAGGTCAACGGCTGAATCTCTAACCAACCACGCTCGACCGGGACGACCTCGCCCGGCGGCGCTCACACCTGAGGGAGACAAACATGTCCGGCAAGAAGTACGCCGACGCCATCAAGAAGTACGACCAGGACCAGCTGTTCACGCCCACCGAGGCGCTGGCGCTGGTGAAGTCGACGGCCAGCGCGAAGTTCGACGAGACCGTCGAGATCGCCGTGCGCCTCGGCGTGGACCCGCGCAAGGCGGACCAGATGGTCCGCGGCACCGTCGCTCTGCCCTCGGGCACGGGCAAGGACGTCCGCGTGGCCGTGTTCGCCGCCGGTGAGGCCGCCCAGGCCGCCCGCGACGCCGGTGCCGACATCGTCGGTGCCGACGATCTGGCTGCCGAGATCGAGAAGGGCGTGTTCAACTTCGACCTCGCCATCGCGACGCCCGACATGATGCCGCTGGTCGGCCGCCTCGGCCGCACCCTCGGCCCGCGTGGCCTGATGCCGAACCCCAAGACCGGCACCGTCACCCAGGACGTGGCTCGCGCCGTCGCCGAGTTCAAGGGCGGCAAGGTGGAGTACCGCACCGACCGCTACGGCAACGTCCACGTGCAGCTGGGCAAGGCCAGCTTCGCCCCCGACGCGCTGGAGGCCAACTTCCGCGCGGTGCTCGACGAGCTGCAGCGCGCCAAGCCGGCTGCCGCGAAGGGCAAGTACCTGCGCAAGATCACCGTCAGCAGCACGATGGGCCCCGGTGTCAAGGTCGACACCAACCGTCTGCGCCCCGAGGTCTGATCGGCTCACGCCGATACGCTCAAGATCCAACAACTGAACCGGTCGCTCGCCGTAGACCGCTGGCTGCACCCACGGGGGTGCACCAAGGGGAAGCATCCCACCAGCCGAGGTGAATACTCGCCGGATCGTGTGCAGGTCTTCACCTGTCTCGCTCCTCGCGGTGTTCGCTCATGCGAGCACCCCGAGTAGTAGCGAGAGGAGGTGTACATGACTTCGGAAAAGCCCCGTGCGGAGAAGGTCGCAGTGGTGGATGAGGTCGCTGGCAAGCTGGAAGGCTCCACGGCCGTGTTCGTCACCGAGTACCGCGGATTGCGCGTGGGACAGCTGGCTGGTCTGCGGCGCGCTCTGCGCCCTGCCGGTGGCGAGTACAAGGTGTACAAGAACACCCTGGCCCGCCTTGGCGCAGAGAAGGCCGGCATTGCCGGTCTCGGCGACCTGCTCGTCGGTCCCGCCGGCCTCACCTTCGTCAGCGGCGACGTCGCTGGCGTGGCAAAGGCCCTGCGTGATGCAGCCAAGGCCAACCCGTTGCTCGTCCTGAAGGGCGGCTCGATGGGTGGCAAGCTGCTGACTGCCAAGGACATCGAGGCGCTCGCCGAACTGCCCAGCCGCGAGGTGTTGCTGGCCCAGATCGCCGGCGCGTTCCAGGCCCCGCTCGTCAAGACTGCAGGTCTGCTGCAGGCCTTGCCGCGCAACTTCGCCTACGGCCTCAAGGCCCTCATCGATCAGAAGGAGGCTGCGTAAGCAGCCGCCTCGCGCGGCACACGCCGCAAACCCACTGAACACAAAGACTCAACAGGAGAAACCAACATGTCGAAGGATCAGATCCTCGATGCAATTGCCAGCCTCACCGTGATCGAGCTGAAGGAACTGCTCGACGCGTTCGAGGAGAAGTTCGGCGTGACCGCCGCTGCTCCGGTGGCCGTGGCCGCCGTTGCCGCCGGTGGTGGCGCTGCCGCCCCGGCCGCCGAAGAGGAGAAGGACGAGTTCGACGTCATCCTCAAGGACGCCGGCGCCCAGAAGATCCAGGTCATCAAGGTCGTGCGCGAGCTCACCAGCCTGGGCCTGAAGGAAGCCAAGGACCTCGTGGACGGCGCCCCCAAGCCCGTCCTGGAGAAGGTCAACAAGGATGCCGCCACCAGCGCGAAGGCCAAGCTCGAGGAGAGCGGCGCTGTCGTCGAGGTGAAGTGACCTCCGGCGGCACCTGCCGCTGAAGTCCACGGCCCGGGGTTCGCCCCGGGCCGTTGCCGTTTTCGGCCCGTGTGGAGCGGACCGAAATCCTTGACATGCCCCGCTGTCGCGGCTTACCGTTCGGCCCTAATACGGCTGCTCGGAACCTGTTCCGGGCCGGTTGACGACGCCCTGAGCCACGGATAGGCTCGTCCGTTGCCGTGCGTGCCGTGTCCCCTTGCTCCTGCTTTGTCTTGGTGACCCTGCGCGCCCCCATGGCGATCGACCCCGACAAGTCTGAGGAGTAACCACGTGGCCACTCGTTCCGTGTCCCGCGAACGCTATTCGTTCGCCAACCTGGCCGAGCCGCTGGAGTTGCCCGACCTCATCGCCATCCAGCGCGAGAGCTTCGATTGGTTCCTCGCGGAGGGTCTGGCGGAGACGTTCCGCGACATCTCCCCGATCAAGGACTTCAGCGAGGCGCTGCAGCTCGAGCTGGAGTTCGATCCGGACGACGAAGACCTGCGCCCGCCGCCCAAGTTCTCGGTGGACGAGTGCAAAGAGAAGGACATGACCTTCAGCGCGCCGATCTTCGTGCGCGCGCGGTTCATGAACCGGAACACGGGTGAGATCAAGGAACAGACCGTGTTCATGGGCGACTTCCCGATGATGACGGAGAAGGGCACGTTCATCATCAACGGCACCGAGCGCGTCGTCGTGTCGCAGCTCGTGCGCAGCCCCGGCGTCATCTTCGAGCCGGGCGAGCGTTTCCGCCTCCGTAACCTCAGCAAGCACCAGCTGGTCAAGGGCACCATCCACCCGTACCGCGGCGAGTGGCTGGAGTTCGACGTCGAGCAGAAGCCCGGCAAGGACGTCACCGCCGGCACCCGCGTGGCCCGCAAGCGGCGCATGGGCGTGTTCACCCTGCTGCGCGCGCTCGGCTACGACGAGGAGCACGCACCGGGCTTCCTCGACCGTTTCGTCGCTCACTTCGACTTCCTCGAGGGCCAGTGGGAGAAGGAGCGCCACATCGCTCCCACTCAGAACGAGGCACTGGTCGAGATCTACAAGCGCGCTCGCCCGGGCGAGCCGCCGACGGTCGAGTCGGCCAAGGCCTACTTCCGCAACGCGTTCTTCGAGAACCGTCGCTACGACCTGTCCCGCGTGGGTCGCTACAAGCTGGACCGCAAGCTCGGCAGCGAGATCGCCAAGCTCGACGCGCTGTTCGGCAAGGGCACCAAGGACCTCGGCTCGTTCTTCAGCACCGACCAGGAAGACCCCAACCGCAAGGGCATCTTCTCGGACCCGGACGACGACCACGTGCTGCGCCCCAACGAGGTGCTGGCGGTCATCAGCTACATGCTCCACCTGGTGAAGCAGGAGCCGGGCTACCGCCTGGACGACCAGGACCACTTCGCCAACCGCCGCATCCGCAGCGTGGGCGAGCTGATCCAGAACCAGGTGCGCATCGGCCTCAGCCGTATGGAGCGCGTGGTTCGCGAGCGCATGACCACCCAGGACGTCGAGGCCATCACGCCCACCACCCTGGTCAACATCCGCCCCGTGGTCGCCGCGATCAAGGAGTTCTTCGGCACCTCGCAGCTGTCGCAGTTCATGGACCAGGTCAACCCGCTGTCGGGCCTCACCCACCGTCGCCGTCTGTCGGCGCTCGGCCCGGGTGGTCTGTCCCGTGAGCGCGCCGGCTTCGAAGTCCGCGACGTGCACTTCAGCCACTACGGCCGCATGTGCCCCATCGAGACGCCGGAAGGCCCGAACATCGGCCTCATGGGTGCGCTGTCCACCTTCGCTCGCGTGAACCCGTACGGCTTCATCGAGACGCCGTACCGCGTGGTGAAGAACGGCAAGGTCACCAACGAG
>CAZREK010000174.1:0-5534 GCA_964598965.1 uncultured Bifidobacterium sp.
GTGGCACCTCTACGACATGCAGGCGCAGACCTACCAGGGCGCCCGCGGGTTGAGCCTGGGCAGAGTGTTCTCCGCCGAGGGAGTGCACGTCGCCACCGTCGCCCAGGAGGGGTTGGTGCGCCGGGCGCGCCAGCCGCGAGACTGAGCCCATGCCGCTCTCGCACGACGAACTCGCCGATCGCATCAACGCCGTTGCTCGCCTGACGGGCACCTTCACCCTGCGTTCGGGTCAGATCGCCACCGAGTACTTCGACAAGTACCGCTTCGAGGCCGTGCCCGACCTGCTGGCACACATTGCCGAGGCGATGGCCCCGCTGGTGCCCGCGGGCACCGAGGTGCTGGCCGGGTTGGAGATGGGCGGCATCCCGATCGCCACCGCGCTGTCCATGCACACGGGCATCCCTGCCGCCTTCGTGCGCAAGGAGGCCAAGAAGTACGGCACTGCTCGTCTGGCCGAGGGCAGCGACATCGCCGGCAAGCGCGTGTGCGTGGTGGAGGACGTGATCACCACCGGCGGCCAAGTGGTGATCAGCACTGGCGACCTGCGCGCGCTGGGGGCAGTGGTGGAGCACGTGGTGTGCGCGATCGACCGCAGCCCGGACGGTGGTGCCGCGCTGGGCGACGCGGGGTTGCAGATGCACGCGCTGCTGACCCGCGCCGAACTCGACGCCGCCGAGGCACGACGCGGCTGAACGATCCCGTCAGGGCAACAGCACGCCTGGGTTCAACAGGCAGCGCGGGTCGAGGGCGTGCTTGATCGCCTGCAACGCGGCGACATGGGCGGGGCCGTGGAGGCGCTCGAGCCACTCGACCTTGGCGACACCGATGCCGTGCTCGGCGCTGATCGTGCCGCCGAGGTCGATGGCCGTCTGCAGGATCAGCGCTTTCAGCGTGGCCGACGCCTCGCCCGCGCCCAGCACGTTGACGTGCAGGTTGCCCTCGGCCAGGTGACCGAACACGATCAGCTCGGCGCCAGGCGCATGGTCGCGGATGCCTTGGCGCACGGCGCGCACCAAGCGGTCCAGGTGCAGCACGGGTACCGCCACGTCCAGCTTCAGCGGCTTGCCCTTCGCCCCGATGGCGATCGTTACGTGATCGCGGATGGCGAACAGATGGTCGCGCTGCGGGCCGATGGCCAATACGCCCTGTTGGTCGGCGAGCAGGCCCATCAGGTCGTCGGCTGGGTCGCGGTGCCCCGCGCAGTCGACCATCACGAACGCACCGGCCGACGCCGGGTCCAACGGCGGCGTGACACCCAAGTACTTGCACGCCACCTTCAACGCCTCGGGCAGCAGCACCTCCACCGCGTCCAAGTCGGGCAGCGCGCGCAGGGCGGGCAAAAGGCCGACGGCGTGCATCAGCGAGTCGCACGCGATCAGCGCGGCCGCGGTCTCGCGGTACCACGGGACCAGGCGCAAGCGCACAGCGGTCACCACCGCCAGCGTGCCCTCACTGCCAACGATCAGCTGCGTCAGCGACGGGCCTGCGGTCTGCTTGGGCAGACCCTCCAGGTCGGTGATCACCGAGCCGTCAGCAAGCACCGCCTGCACACCCATCACCTGCGCGCGCATCGTGCCGAAGCGCACCACGCGCGATCCGCCGGCGTTGGTGTTCACCGCCCCGCCCACGGTGGCGGTCGCGCGCGCACCCCAGTCGACGGCGAAGTCCAATCCCGCGGCGCGTGCGTGCTGCTGCAGCTGCTCGATGGTGACGCCCGCACCGGCGGTCACCTGCATCGCCCGCGCATCCACCTCACCCAGGTCGGTGAAGCGTTGCATGTTCAACACCACTGTGCCGTTGCGCGGCGTGCTACCGCCCACCAGGCCGGTGTTGCCACCCTGGGTCACCACACCCACGCCCGCATCGGCGCACACGCGCAGCACGCGCGAGACCTCGTCCACCGTGTGCGGCCGCACCACGCAGGGCGTGTCGTCGATGTACTGGCGCAGCCAGTCGATCTCGTAACCCGACTTCATGTCCGGGTCGGTGAGCACGTGGTCCTTGCCCACCACGGCGCGCAGCGCGGCGAACAGCGCCGGCAGGTCGACCTGCTCAGTCAACGATCTGCGCTCCCGGCGGCAGCTCGCCCAGCAGCGCGTCGCTGACCCAGCAGCGGGTGAGGTGCAGGGTGCTCTCGATACGCACCACCTTTGCGGGTTCGTCGTACTCGCGGCCGCACATCGACAGCGCGGCCTTCACGCACGCTTCCTCGTCGGGCAGCACCATCGGCATCTTCGCCCGCTGCAGGCCGGCGATCGCGGAGGTGAACGTGTTGACGTAGGTCTTCTGCCAGTCCACCTTGTTGGCCAACGCCACCGGGATGAAGTCGGCGGTGCCGATGCCCAGCGCGTTGCCCGCGGAGATGTCGGTGAGGTCGAGCATCACGATCGCCTTCACGTCGGGCGTGGCGAAGTCCTCCAGGCCGTGCACCCAGAAGCGGCCGGTGACGTTGGGGTCCATCGTGGTGCCACTGATGTCCTTGCCGCCCTTGTCCACGATCAGCACGTCGATCTCGGCGAACGGCAGCGGCGGCACCAGCTCGGAGGACTCGATGGTGAGATCGATCTCGGTCTGCGAACCCACCTCGTCGGCGGTCAGCGTCGCGACTTTCACCACGTGGCCCGCGGCGGACTCGATGGAGGCGACACCACCCAGAATGCGACCGGTGGCCTTCAGCGCGGCGATGCCGTCGATGATGCGATTGCGCATCTCGATGGGGCCGCGTGCGTGGAACTGTGCCGCGCCAGGCTGCTTGCCGAACCCCACCACACACATCTTGGAGACGCCACTTTGCAGCGGCCCACGGAAGCAGGTGTGCGGCTTGATGCGGTTGACGGGCAGGATGCGATCGGCGCCCGCGGCGTGCCGGTCCAGGTACAGCGGCATGCCCTCCGCGGTGCGGGCGACCTCCACCGTTTCCATCGTGGCGCGGATCTCCGCACCCAACGTCTCCTCGGTCATGCCCAGCGCGGCCAGCATCGCCCGCTGCCCTTCCGCCTTCGCGCCGCCGTGGCTACCCATCGCCGGCACCACGAACGGCTCGGCCCCCAGCGCGCGCAGGCCGGCCAGCGCGCCGCGCAGCAACGCCACGCGGTCGGTGAGCCCGCGGCTGCCACCACCGACGGCCACGGTCATGCCCGGCGCGACCTCGCGGGCGAACCTGGCGATCACGCTCTCACGCGTGGCGGCCTCCACGTCGGCCACCGGCGCGGGGTCGGGCACGGCCAGGCGCACCTCCGTGAGGGCGGGCACCTTGAGATCCGGGTGGAATGGAAGCTCCACCCCCTGCACGAGCTGGTCCCAGTTCACACGAACACGGTACTCGTGCAGGGGCGGGGCGTCACTCGACCGCCGCTGCTCGGCTACTCGACCACGACCTTGTCGCTGGACGAACGGCCGAAGGTCTCGGGGGCGTACATCTCCTCCGCCCGGGTGGGCGGCACCACGAACGTGCCGGGCGTGGTGGCGCGAGCCACGTACGAGTACGTGTACACGCCGGCCGGCAGGTAGGTGGTGAACGCCTCGGTGCGGTCATCGCGCAACTGCTGGAACTGGTACCAGGTCCACCACCACCAACCGCCGTAGTCCCCGTACGAGTCGGTCGGCGAGTCGCCCGTGTCGGTGACCACCGTGGTGGTGACGGCGAACACCGGGTTGAGACTCTCCAACCCGGCTGGCAGCGGATCGATGAGCGCGACGTGCGTGCGGTCGCTCTCGGCCACCATCGTCAGCGTCACCTTCACGTTGGCCCCGGCCTTGATGTGCCAGGTGCCGTCCGCGTCGCGGGTGACGTCGTTCGGGTCGTCGATCGCCTCGTAGGTGCGAGTGACGGTGAACCCACGGTCGAGAGCGTCGACAGTGAGGTCGTCGGGTGCGTAGCGCATCGCGATGCGGTAGTAGAGGCGACCGCTGCCGGTCTTCGACACGACGATGTCGCTGTTGCCGGCGGCGATGACGTCGCTCATCGGGATGCTGACTCGCGACCGCTCGGTGGTGCGACCGCTGAACGTGTGGTCACCGGCGAAGCGATCGCCCAACCACACCCGGGCCACGAAGTCCGGCGTCGCCGACTCGTACACCTCGAAGTAGTGCTTCAGCGCCAACAGGATGAACGCGTTTTCCTGCACGTTGTCCCAGCGGCCCTTCACCTTGCCCGCCAGCAGACCGGCCACCACCTTCGGGATCAGGTCGCTGTCGGGGCTGTTGGTGATCAGGGCATCCAGCACGATGCCGTCGGTGCGACGGTCGCTCTGCATCACCATGTAGGCACTGTCGTCGTACTCGGTGGTGAAGTTGGCAGTGCCTGCCGTCTCGACCGCGCGGTTGTTGATCGTGCGCGCGATCTCGGACTGGATGCCCGGGTCGTCGACCGCGGTCCACAACCACGCCAAGGCGTCCACACCGAGGTGCTCGTGATGATCGCGGTACATCTGCGCGGCCTTCGCCGGGTCGCCGTTACCGGCGAGATCCAGCACCCACAGCGCGTAGGCGCGCAGCGTGTCGCGGGTGGTCTCGCCCCAGTCGGACGGGATGTACGACTCGATGTCAGCGAGGTATTGCAACACCCGCGACAGCGTGTCGGCCGGCACGGCGTAACCCTCGGCCTTCGCGGCCACCAGCGCGTGGGCGACGTTCACGGTCTCCCACGGCGAGGACAGATCGCCACGACGCCACCACGGGTAACCGCCGTCGTCGTTCTGCATCGCCACCAATGCCTCGATGTCGGCCTTGGACGCGGCCTCGATCTCCTTCGCCGACGGCAGACCGTCCGCGTCGAACGCCGACAGCACGTCGCGCAGGGCGGCGATCGCCAGCAGTCGCGACGCACGCGCATCGCTGGACTCGTAGGGGTAGTCCATCAGGTACAGCACCGCGTCGGTGAGTGCCTGCAGCGAAGTGGACGAGGTGGTGATCTCCAACCCACCGAACTTGGGGATGACGCCTTCCGGCGCGAGCAGCGGCTGGTCGACGGCGCCCGAGTCGATGGTGCCGTAGGTGGCGAACGCTTCGGAGGTGGCAGGCGTGTACACCGGCAGCGACACGGTGGCGCTGTCGGCCAGGTCGCCACTGACGGCCGTCGCCCGGAAGCGGGCGTCTCCGGCGCTCTCGGTGCTGACGGCGAACTGAACCTCCACACGGTCGTTGGCGGGCACCGACACGGTCTGGCCGCTGGCATCGGCCGGCAGCAGGTTGTCGGTCTGCAGCACGACATCGACGGTCAGCGGCGCGTCGGTGTTGTTCTGCACCACGACCGGCAGCTGGAACTCGTCGCCGAAGTTGGCGAACCGCGGTGCGGAGGGGCGCACCGCCAGCGGCAAGCGAGCGGTGAGGTTGCTCTCCGCACTGCCGAAGCGGTCCTCGCCACTGACGGCCACCACCATCACCCGATAGCGGGTGAGGTTGTCGGGAAGCGTCAGCGGAACCTCGGCGCGGCCGTCGGCACCGGTGGAGACATCGGGCTGGAACAGCGCAAGGGCGTCGAAGTTGCTGCGCACCTCGATCGGGGTGCCGGCCAGTGCATTCTTCTGCCCACC
>CAZREK010000175.1:0-5530 GCA_964598965.1 uncultured Bifidobacterium sp.
GATGCCGATGCGCTGGGGGTCGCGGCGCTGGTGCAGGGGGCGGTCAGTGACCCCACCTCACCCGTGCACGGTCGCGACGCGGGCGAGATCCTGGCCGCGCTGGGCGACCAGCCGGGGCCGGACCGCATGCTCGACTTCATGCTGCAGACCGGGCCGTTCGGTGCCGCCTTCGGCGCCAACCCAGGTGGGTCCAGCCTGGCCGCGCTGAAGGCCAACCCTCACGGCATGGACCACGGCGCGCTCGTGCCGCGTTTGCCGGAGGTGCTGCGGACGCAGAGCGGCACGGTGGAACTGAACCATCCGGTGCTGATGGCCGAGTTGCCGCGGCTGGCGGCGGCCATGGTCGCAGCCGACGACGCCCTCGTGCTGGTCGGTCGTCGCGACCTGCGCAGCAACAACTCGTGGATGCACAACATCGAGGTGTTGGTGAAGGGCAAGCCGCGCTGCACGCTGCACGTGCACCCGACGGACGCTGCGCGCCTGGGTCTGGCCGACGGTGCGCCGGCCCGCATCGCCAGCCGTGTGGGTGCGGTCGTCGCACCGGTGACGGTCACCGAGGAAGTGCGCGAGGGCGTCGTCAGCCTGCCCCACGGGTGGGGTCATGGTGTGCCCGGCACGCGTGGCCGCGTGGCCGCCGAACACGCAGGCGTGAACAGCAACGTGTTGAGCGACGGGGCGATCGTCGACCCGTTGTCCGGCAACGCGGTGCTCAACGGCATCCCGGTGACGGTGGTGCCCGCCTGAACCGGGCCTCGGCTTCGGCGCGGCGTGGAGCCGTCAGGTGCGGCGCCGCTGCGGTGCTGTTCGGCGCCGCCACTCCGGCCGCGTCGCGGTTGTCCGAGCGCTTCGGCTCGTTCACGTTGGCCGGCCTGCTGTACCTCGGCGCGGCGATGGCGATGATCGTTCCCGCCGCGCGCGCTCTGCCGTCGCGCGAGGCGATTCGCGTGGGTGTGCCGCGGTTGGCGGTGGCCGTGGTGGCCGGTGGTCTGGCCGGGCCGGTGCTGCTGATGGAGGCGCTGCACCGCGCCCCGTCGGCGACGGTGTCGCTGCTGTTGAACCTGGAGGTCGTGTTCACCGTGTTGCTGGCGGGCCTGGTGTTCCGCGAGCACCTCGGGCCGCGGGTGTTGGCCGGCGCGGCGGCGGTGGCGGGTGCCGGCGCCTTGCTGGGCGCCAGCGGCCACGTGGAGGTGCGCACCGGGGCGCTGTTGGCCGTGGGGGCGTGCGCATGCTGGGCGCTGGACAACACGGTCACGGCGCGGTTGACGGCCTTCAGCCCGGCGCAGATCACGTTCACCAAGGGGGCGGTCGCCGGGGGAGTCAACCTGCTGATCGGGCTGAGCTCGCAGAGCAGTGGCGGATGGGGCGCGGTCGTGCTCGCATTGGCCGTCGGGGCGCTTGGGTACGGCCTGTCGATCATGCTGTGGATAACTGGGGCCCGAGACGTGGGCGCGGCGCGAGGCCAAGTGCTGTTCGCGGCAGCTCCGTTCGTGGGTGCGGCGCTGTCGTGGACGGTGCTCGGCGAGCCGGTGGGTCGGGCGGCTGCGGCGGCCGCGGTGCTGACGCTGGTGGGGGTCGGGTTGGTGCTGCGCAGCGGTCATGAACACGCTCATCGCCATACGGCACAGGTGCATCGGCACGAACACACGCACGACGACGGGCACCACGACCACGTCCACGAGGACGGTTTCCGCGGCCTGCACGAGCACGAACATGCGCACTTGGCCACCGAACACGCGCATCCGCACGTGCCCGACCTGCACCATCGTCACGCTCACGGCTGATCCTGCGCCGGAGGCGCCCACGGAGGGTGGCCGCGACTGTGGATATGTGGACAACTGCCTGCTTCGTCACCGGCCGTTCACGCGCTGTTTCCCCTGGTCATCCCCAGCAAATCAGACCTGAATTCACACGGTTGTCCCCTTCCTTCCCACAGGGGGTCGCCCGTAGGGTGGAACCCGTCAGAGGCAGTGGCGCAAGAGAGTGGATGGGCAGTCGTGGGACGAGGCAGGGTCAACGAGCCGGTCTCGACTCAGCGGTTGTGGGGCTGGGGTCCCGGACCTACTTTCTTGCGCCACTTGCCCACTGGTTCCTCGCTGGGCCGCTCGCGAAATCACTGTTCGAACCGCGAGGTTGGCCATTGACAGTCCTGTAACTACAGTGCTGTAATCTCACAACCGCTTGTGGTGACGACGCGATCGGGGGGTTTCTCGCCACTACATGTTGTGGTGGTCGACCCCTCGCTTCAGTCCCTCACCCCACCCGTTCTCACCGCCCTCGTCCAGAAGGAGACCTGCAGATGTCGCTGGCACCGGATCGCCTCGCCATCGGGATTACCCGCCACTTCACCAGCCCGGGGGTTCACCCCTATGACGAGGTGGAGTGGGAGCGTCGCGACGCCCGCATCTCCAACTGGAAGGACGGCACGGTCGCGTTCGAGCAGCTGGGCGTGGAGTTCCCCACGTTCTGGTCGCTGAACGCCACCAACATCGTCGCTCAGAAGTACTTCCGCGGCACGATCGGCACGCCCGAGCGCGAGTCCTCGCTGAAGCAGGTGGTCGATCGCGTCGCCGACACCATCACCGCGTGGGGCAAGGAGGGCGGCTACTTCGCGGACGACACGGAGGCCGACAACTTCACCAACGAGCTGAAGTACATCCTCGTCACCCAGCGCGCCGCCTTCAACAGCCCGGTGTGGTTCAACATCGGTGTGAAGGGTGTGCCGCAGCAGGCCAGCGCGTGCTTCATCCTCGCCGTGGACGACACGATGGACGGCATCCTCAACTGGTACCGCGAGGAAGGCGTCATCTTCAAGGGCGGCTCTGGCTCGGGCATCAACCTGTCCAACATCCGCTCCAGCTACGAGCTGCTCAACGGTGGTGGCACGGCCAGCGGTCCGGTCAGCTTCATGCGTGGCGCCGATGCCTCGGCGGGCACCATCAAGAGCGGCGGCAAGACCCGTCGTGCGGCGAAGATGGTCATCCTCAACGTCGATCACCCCGACGTGGAGGAATTCGTGTGGTGCAAGGCCAAGGAGGAGCGCAAGGCGCGCGTGCTGCGCGACGCCGGCTTCGACATGGACCTCGACGGCGCCGATGCGTTCAGCATCCAGTACCAGAACGCGAACAACTCGGTGCGCGTCAGCGACGACTTCATGCAGGCCGTGGAGGCCGACGCGGACTGGACGTTCAAGTCGGTGATGGACGGTTCGCCGGTGCGCACCGTGCGTGCTCGCGACCTGTGGCGCGACATCGCCACCGCAGCGTGGGAGTGCGCCGACCCGGGCCTGCAGTTCGACACCACGATCAACAAGTGGCACACCGCGCACGCCACGGGCCGTATCAACGGTTCCAACCCGTGCAGCGAGTACATGCACATCGACAACTCGGCCTGCAACCTGGCCAGCATCAACCTGCTGCACTACCTCGACGAGGACGGCACGTTCGATGTCGAGGCGTACATGCACACGGTGGAGGTCATCTTCACTGCGCAAGAGATCCTGGTCGGCCGCGCCGACTACCCGACGGAGAAGATCGGCGAGAACAGCCGCAAGTTCCGTCAGCTGGGCATCGGCTACGCCAACCTCGGCGCCACCCTCATGGCGCTGGGTCTGCCCTACGACAGCGAGGACGGTCGTGCGTGGGCCGCCGCGCTCACCTCGTTGATGACCGGCCACGCCTACGCCACCAGCGCCCGCACCGCCAGCCGCATGGGCCCGTTCGCCGGCTTCGCGGAGAACGAGCAGTACATGCTCGACGTGCTGCGCATGCACCGCGATGCACACGCAGCCATGGCGCACAACGCCGCCGTGCCCACCGAGCTGCTGGAGGCCGGCGCCGCTGCGTGGCATGCGGCCGTGCGTGACGGCGAGGAGTACGGCGTGCGCAACGCGCAGGCGTCGGTGCTGGCCCCCACGGGCACCATCGGTCTGATGATGGACTGCGACACCACCGGCATCGAGCCCGACCTCGGTCTGGTGAAGATGAAGAAGCTGGTCGGCGGCGGCAACATGACCATCGTCAACCAGACCATCCCGCGTGCGCTGCGCAAGCTGGGCTACACGCCGCAGCAGATCGACGACATCGTCGCCTACAGCGATGCGGAGAAGAGCATCCTCGGGGCGCCGCACCTGGCCGCCGAGCATGTGGCCGTGTTCGCCTGCTCGATGGGCGACAACACCATCCACTACGAGGGTCACGTCCGCATGATGGGTGCGGTGCAGCCGTTCATCTCCGGCGCCATCTCCAAGACCGTCAACATGCCGGAGGAAGCCAGCGTCGAGGACATCGAGGCGTTGCACCTGCTGTCGTGGAAGCTGGGCCTGAAGGCCGTCGCCATCTACCGCGACAACTGCAAGGTCGGCCAGCCGCTCAGCACCGCCAAGAAGGACGGCGCTGCCGCCCCGGCCGTCGAGGCCCAGGCCAGCCAGGTGGTCGAGCGCATCGTCGAGCGTGTCGTGCACCAGCCGATCCGCCAGAAGCTGCCGCGCACTCGCCGTGCTCGCACGTTCGAGTTCCGTGTCGCCGACTGCAAGGGTTTCGCCAACATCGGCGAGTACGAGGACGGCCGCCCCGGCGAGATCTTCCTCACCGTGTCCAAGCAGGGTTCCACGCTCAGCGGCATCATGGATGCGTTCGCCAAGAGCATCAGCTACGGCCTGCAGTACGGCGTGCCGGTGCGTGCGTTCGTGGAGGCGTTCGTCAACATGCGCTTCGAGCCGGCGGGCATGACCGACGACCCGGACATCCGCTTCGCCTCGTCGATCATGGACTACCTGTTCCGCCGTTTGGCGCTGGAGTACATGACCTACGACGAGCGTGCCGAGCTGGGCATCTTCTCCATCGACGAGCGTCTGCAGCCCACCCTGCCGGGTGTGGAGGAAGCCGTGTGGGAGACCCGCACCGGCACCGACGTCGCCGCCGACCCGAAGACCATCCCGTCGGCTGAGGACCTGCTGGTGCAGATGGAGCTCGGTGTGGCCCCGGCCGCGCCGAACAACGACATCACCAACCCCGGTGGCGTCGCTCGCCCCATCGACCTCACGCCCAAGCCGAAGACCCGCCACAGCGACGCACCCATGTGCATGCAGTGCGGCGTGCAGATGGTGCGTGCGGGCAGCTGCCACGCCTGCCCCAGCTGCGGCAGCACCAGCGGCTGCAGCTGACAGTCAGTGCTCTGACACGCAACTTTCAGTAGTCCAACAACCGATCGAGGGGGAGGCCATCGGCCTCCCCCTCCGCGCTTCCTGGAGGTCCGAGTGTTCAACCCCCTAGAACATGCAACCGAACCCTGGACGCTCTACATCGACGAGTCGTACCAGGACAACGTGATGACAATCGGCGCGGTTGCGATTCCATCGAGCCAGGTCGCGTACGTCGTCAACACGTGGCACCTCCTCAAAGGTCAGACGTTCGGAGTCGCCGTGGATCTCGAACTGAAGAGCTCCTACGGTGGAAAGGAGCGAGCACGCGAGATCCTGGACGACCTCGGATGGACTCACGCCAAGCGTGTACCGGCGATGCTCGACGTCATA
>CAZREK010000176.1:0-5483 GCA_964598965.1 uncultured Bifidobacterium sp.
GGCAGCAGTGCCGGCAGGTTTGGTACGGCGCTGCGGAAACCCTCGAAGACGGCTCGCGGGCCCGCCGCTGGGCGTGCTGGGGCGTCGCCTAATGTCGGGCCATGGCGCGGACTCCGGCGGTGGGTGAGAGACGTCGTATCGGCCGCTGCTGGATCGTGATCACTTTGGCGCGCCTGCTAGCAGCCTTGATCTGGGTGCTCAGCCTGTTCTTCGACGAGTGGTTGTTCGCCGCGTGGGTCCGAGTCGCGGTGTGTGTTGCCCTCTCAGCGACTCTGTTGCTCCTGAGCAGGTTGCTTCGGCAGCGGTGCGACTCGTTCGCATTCCAGGATGGCGTCGACCCCAAGCGCACCAACTGGTGACCTCTGACTTCCGGGCAACGGTTGGGTGACGCGCAAGCCGGTACCCCTCACCATGCCGCTCGCGTGCCCGGCGTCACTAGTCTGTTGCGTGTGACCGCCCTGGAGCACCTGAACCACCGAGCCCTTCGTGACACGGTGATCACCTTCCGAGATGCGATGAAGGCGCATGCCCCGGGCATCAACAAGCTCAATGTGTACCCGGTGCCGGACGGCGACACGGGCACCAACATGGCCCGCACCCTTGACGCAGTGGTGGCCGAGCTCGAGTCCGCCGACACCGAGGGCGAGGGCGCGCACGCTGCCACCTGCGACGCCATCAGCCACGGCAGCCTGATGGGCGCCCGCGGCAACAGCGGCGTCATCCTCAGCCAGATCCTGCGCGGCCTGTCCGGCACGCTGAAGGAGCACACCGAGGGCAGCGCCACCAAGGTGGCCGAGGCACTGAAGGCCGCCAGCACCGCCGCCTATCAGGCCGTGCTGAAGCCGATCGAGGGCACCATCCTCACCGTCGTGCGCGAGTCCGCCGAGGCTGCGCAGAACGCAGCGCACGAGGGCCAGTCGTTGGCCGGGGTGCTGCGCACCGCCCGCAACGCCGGCCGGGCCGCGCTGGCCCGCACGCCCGAGATGCTGCCCGTGCTGAAAGACGCAGGGGTGGTCGACGCCGGCGGAGCCGGCTTCCTGCTGTTCCTCGACTCGGCGCTGCACGTGGTGGACGGCGAGCCGATCCCCGAGCCCGAGCACATCGAGGGTCCGTCCGTCGCGCAGCTGGAGGCCGTGGCGCACCGCCACGCGGAGAGCGGCGTGGACGTCAGCGAGTTGCGTTACGAGGTCATGTACTTCCTGCACCTCGAGGACGGCAAGATCCAGAACTTCAAGCAGGACTGGGGCGAGATCGGCGACAGCATCGTGGTCGTCGGCGGCGACGGCATCTGGAACTGCCACGTGCACACCAACGACATCGGTGCCGCGATCGAAGTCGCCATCGACCTCGGTGGGCGCCCGAAGCAGATTCGCGTCACCGACCTGTTCGAGGAAGTGGCCGACGAGCACGACAAGCGCGAGCAGGCCCTTGGCGGCGGGCACAAGGCCACCGCCGGGCTGCCGCCGGTCACGTGTGCGATCGTCGCCGTCTCTAGCGGCCAGGGTCTGTCCGAGTTGTTCGGTCAGCTGGGTGTCCAGGGCGTGGTTACCGGCGGCCAGACGCTGAACCCGTCCACGGCCGAGCTGCTGGCCGCGGTCGAGGCGGTCAACAGCCACGAGGTCGTGGTGCTGCCGAACAACAAGAACATCATCCCGGTGGCCAAGCAGCTCGACGCGCTGACGGCCAAGACCGTGCGCGTGGTCGAGACCGAGAGCATGCCCGAGGCGCTGGCCGCCCTGGTGGTGTACGACCCCGAGGCCGACTCCGAGTCCAACTTCGCCGAGATGTCGGAGGCAGCGGACTCGGTGGCCACCGGCGAGATCACCCAAGCAGTGCGCGCCACCAACAGCGACGCCGGCCCCATCAAGGAAGGCGACTGGATGGGCCTGGTGCGCGGCGCCAAGCACCTGCCCAACGGCATCACCGTCGTGTCCGGCACGCTGGACGGGGCCACGGTCGGCCTGCTGGAGAAGCTGCTGGAACCGGGCCGCGAGATCGTCACCGTGGTCGAGGGCGCGGACGCCACGCCGGGCCACACCGACGTGATCCACGCCTGGCTCGACGAGCACCACCCCGACGTGCAGGTGGAGGTGCACCGCGGCGGCCAGCCGCTGTACCCCTACTTGTTCGGCGTGGAGTGAGCGAACTCACCTTCCGCGACCTGGCCTCCATCGGCGTCGAGCGCCTGAAGGGGGTCGGTGACAAGAAGCTCGCCGGTCTGCGCGAGATGGGCATCGAGAGCGTGCTCGACCTGCTGACCCTGTACCCGCGCCGGTGGGTGGACCGGTCGCAGGAGTGCCGGGTCAGCGACTTGCGCCCCGGCGTGGAGTCGTTGGTGCTGGTGCAGGTGCGCAGCGTGGACAAGCGCATCGGACGCAACCGGCGGCCGATCGTGGAGGCCGTGGTGGGCGACGGCAGCGGCCGCTGCCACGTGGTGTTCTTCAACCAGGCGTGGCGCGAGAAGCAGTTGCGCCCCGGCCTGGACATCGCGCTGTGGGGCAAGCCCGACGTGTACCGCGGTGGCCTGCAGATGACGAACCCTGTGGTGGACCTCATCGGCGACCGCACCGGGCGCATCGTGCCGATCTACCCGCAGAGCGAGAAGAGCGGCCTGAACACGTGGGAGATCGCCGGCTGGGTGGAGGACGCGCTGCGCAAGTGCGAACCGCGTGGCCTGGCCGACCCCGTGCCCGCTGCGGTGGTGGACCGCATGGGTCTGGCGTCGCGCCCGCAGGCGTGGCACGACATCCACCTGCCCGAGACGATGACCGAGAAGGAGCGTGCTCGCCGCCGCCTGGCCTTCGACGAGTTGCTGCGCGTGCAGACCGTGTTGGTGATGCGCAAGCGCGCGCTGGAACGCGAGTCGCGCGGCATTCGCCACGAGGTGGGCGGCGAGTTGGTGCAGCGCCTGCGCGATGCGTTGCCGTACCCGTTGACGGGCGCGCAGCAGCGGGTGATCGCCGAGATCGAGGCCGACCTGGCCGGGCCGCACCCGATGCACCGCCTGCTGCAGGGCGACGTGGGCGCGGGCAAGACCGTGGTGGCGGTGGCGGCGATGCTGACCGCGGTGCAGGGCAAGCACCAGGCCGCGCTGATGGCACCCACGGAGGTGCTGGCCGAACAGCACGCCACCGGTGTGCGCCGTTTGCTGGAAGGCGTGACGGTTCCGGACCCGGGCAACCTGTTCGGCGATCGCCCGCTGCGAGTGGAGCTGCTGACCAACCGGGTCACCGGCAACGACCGCAAGGACGTGTTGGCCGGTCTGGCCGAAGGCACGGTGGACATCGTCATCGGCACTCACGCGCTCATCCAGGACGCGGTCGCGTTCCATTCGCTGGGCGTGGTGGTGGTGGACGAGCAGCACCGCTTCGGGGTGGAGCAACGGGCTGCGCTGCGGGCGAAGGGCGATGGCGTGCTGGTGCCCGACGTGCTGGTGATGACCGCCACCCCAATCCCGCGCACTGCGGCGATGACCGTGTACGGCGACCTGGACGTCAGCGTCCTCGACGAGATGCCACCCGGGCGCACCCCGATCGTCACTCGGATCGCCGAGGGGCCGTTGCTGGAGCAGGGCGCCTGGGCGTCGGTGCGCGAGCAGGTGGCCGAGGGCCGTCAGGCCTACGTGGTGTGCCCGCTGATCGAGGAGAGCGAGAAGCTGGAAGCCGCCAGCGCGCAGGAGACCTACGAGCGGCTGGTGCACGACGAGCTGCAGGGCTTGCGCATCGGCCTGCTGCACGGGCGCATGCCGGCGGGGGAGAAGGAGGCGGTGATGAACCGCTTCCGCGCGCACGACCTGGACGTGTTGGTTGCCACCACTGTCATCGAGGTGGGCGTGGACGTGCCCAACGCGACCGTGATGGTGATCGTCGACGCCGACCGCTTCGGCATCGCCCAGCTGCACCAGTTGCGTGGCCGCGTGGGGCGTGGCGCGCACGAGTCGCAGTGCTGGTTGCTCACCGGCGAACAGGGCGGCGACAACCCGCGGCTGGTGGCACTCAAGGAATCGACCGACGGGTTCTACCTGGCCGAGGTGGACCTCGACCTGCGCGGTGAGGGCACGCTGATGAACACCGCGCAGAAGGGTCGCAGCGATCTCAAGCTGGCTTCGCTGCGCCGCGACCGCGAGCTGGTGGAGCAAGCCCGCGCTGTCGCGTTCGAGCTGGTGGATGCCGACCCCATGCTGGAGCACAACCCCGTGTTGCTGGACGAGCTGCGCGTGGTGTTCGACCCCCGGGACGAAGAGTTCCTGTTCAAGAACTAGGTCGTGTGGGTCGGGTTACGCTGCCGGAGGTGGAGGAGCGGATCCGCGAGTTCGAACATGAGGACGTCGTCGTCCTTCGCGACGGCATGCGAGCGCGGCTGCAGCAGTTTGCGTTGGGAAGTCTGCTACTGGCGATGTCCGTGCTGTCGGTCGCCATTGCGGAGACGTTGTTCAGGCTCGTGGTGTCCTGGGTGGGCGTCGCTCTCTTCGGGCCACTGTGGCTGCAGAGCGTCGTCGGGCTCGTTCGCGGCGGGCGGCTCGAAGTCGGTCGTCGCTCATTCACCAAGGTGACGCCTCTCAGTCATCGGGTCTTCGACTACTCGCGTTGTGGTCCATTCTGCGTGTACTCGGCAGCACGTCCGTCGATCTGGGGGCGCCCTCGTCAGGGACGACCCATGGTCGTGTTCGACTATGAAGGAGCCAAGGGGCCATTGGGGCGTCTCAACCGCGCCTTCGCTGGTTTCTCGTCCTTCGTCAATGCCAGCGGAGGACTCGCAGCCCCAGAGCTGGCCGAATTGCTCAACAAGCGGCGGGATGCCCTCAACGCGAGTGCCACGCCATGGGGTCCGCGCCGAGTTCTGGGCGTCTGGGTGGGAGCGGTTCGGGTCGCCCCCGACTTCGATGATCTGCCTGCCGGGTTCGGCGCCGACTTCGGACGCGACGACTCCTGATCGACCCGATTGACGTCGCCCGGGTCGAACGGGCGCGGTTTGTGCCGCCTGCTGGGACGAATCGCGCCCGTGGGCGGTGGGCCGGTCAGGAGCGGGACGAATCGCGCCCGACCCGGGGCGGGACGAGTCGCGCCCGACTCAGTGGGACCAGGGGTAGCGGCCGTCGTCGTCGTCGAAAGTGTCGCCCGCGGGTTCGGAGTCGTCCGGCAGCACGAGGTCCCAACGGTCGCGGCAGTCCTCGCAGCGGTAGGCGACGATGTCGCCCGGCAGCCACTGGCCGTCCTCGCGCGGCTGGGTCAGCAGGTGGCAGCGGCCGCCGCAGTCGACACAGGTGATCGTGGCCTCGGGTTGCACACCCGTAGTCTGGCCCTGTGAGAGTGATCGCGGGTGAGTTCGGTGGGCGCAAGCTGGTGGCGCCGGAAGGCAACACCACTCGGCCCACCACGGCCAAGGTGCGGCAGGCAGTATTCAAATCGCTGAACAGCATGGGGGTGCTGGAAGGCGCAGTGGGCGCCGACCTGTATGCGGGGTGGGGAGCGTGGGGCAGCGAG
>CAZREK010000177.1:0-5476 GCA_964598965.1 uncultured Bifidobacterium sp.
GTGATCGAGGCCCTCGCCGATTGAGGCAGCTGCACGTCGTGCAGTGTGCACGACATCGCAGATCTGGAACGCCGTGGCATCCCCGGTGTGTTCGTCGCCTCGGCCGAGTTCGTGGAGGCCGCGATCGCGCAAGCGCGCTCGTTGGGCTTCCCCGGTGTGCGCCGCGTGTTCACGCCCCACCCCATTCAGGACCGCACCGACGACGAGATGCGCGCCTACGCCGAGGCCGCGTTCGCGGAGATCGTGGCCGCAGTGGTGGATCGCTGAGCCTCGCGGCCTCTATAGCCGGCAGCGCTCGGGGCCGAAGGCATCTTCCGCCGGGGGTTGGCCGTCGGGGCAGGTGACCTCGAAGAAGAACACCCCGTCCAGCGTGGCGCCAGTGAAGTCGGCACCGGTGAGATCGGTGTACCCGAAGCTGGCTCCGGACAGGTCGGACCCGCTGAAGTCGACGCCTGCCAACGTGCCCCCGTTGAACGAGTAGCCGGACAGGTCGCGACCGCTGAGCGACACGCCTGCCGGCAAGCCGCTGTCGCGAATCTGGATGGTGGGTGACACGATCGTCGCGCCAGGCAGCACGGTCGAGAAGAAGCTGTCGTCGAACGACACGCTGGTGAGAGTCGCGCCGTCGAACGACGAGGTCGTCAGGTCGCCCTCCAGTGTGACGTACTTCAACTCGGCGCCATCGAAGTTGGTGTTGGCGATGGTGGCGCCGATGGTGTTGGTGCTCTGCAGGATGGCTCCGGCGAACGACACCCCTGTGAGGTCGCGCCCCTCCAGCGACGCGTACGACAAGTCGATGCCCGACAAATCGGCACCCGGCTCGAACGCGCCCACGTCGGTGGCGAATGCGCAGTTCGCCTCCGGGGCCGGCACGCACGACCGCCAGTCCTCCGACACGCCGGCGATGCTCTCGTAGAGGGCGATGTCGGAGTTGTCGTGGATGTCGTAGGCACGCAGACCGATGCGCCCGTCGGTTGCGAAGAACTCGTAGCGCGCGGTGTAGTCGGGGTTCAGCAGCGGGCGACCGAGCGGCTGGCGCTGCCACGTCGCGCCATCGGCGCTGGTCCAGGTGACGATGCTGAGGCCCACATCGCTGCCCGATGTGGTGTCGTCGAAGTAGCGGTAGTCCTCCAAGTTGAGGGCCATCAGTTGGCCGTCAACCGTGAGGATCGCTGCGGCCGACGACGACGGCTCGTTGACCTCGACCCCGTCGGCAGGTACCGGCACGCCACCATCGAGCGGTACCGCCTCCCATGCCACACCGTCGGTGGTGCTGACGATCTCGCCGCCGTCGTGCGACCACACCATCAAGCGATCGTCAGTGCTGTCCACCAGTCGCGGGCGACTCTCGAACTGCTGGATGGTCGACTCGATGTCAAGTCCGGCGCACGTTGCGGCGTCGGGCAACGCGGCGCGATCAACATCGAGTCCGGTGTCGCTCGCTGCTTGCGCCTGCCAGGTGGTGCCGCCGTCGGTGGAGGTCCAGAACCGAGTCTGGTACGAAGGGCCGATGTTCTGCACCGCACTCGATCCGTCGAACTCGCACGCCGTGTCCGCACCGTAGATCACCAGTGACGACCCGAGCGCGTACGTGGCGAACGCGTGGAGCGAGACTGGGGCGGCAGCATCGCTGGCGATGGTGGCAAGCGACTTCCAGGTGTTGCCATCGCTGGATTGCAGCACGTTGATGACATTGGGTGTCGCGGCAGCCGCGTCGGTGGTGACAGCGGTGAGGATCATCGCGCCGTCATGTTCGATGATGCTGCGCACGTACCCGTTGACGTCGCCTAGCACGGCGCCGAGGTTCACCTGGTTCCAGGTCGCGCCGCTGTCGGCGCTACGGAACAGATAGATGGGTGTTCGCAACCCGCCAGAGACACCTGCCGCGCTGCCGCCCTGCCAGCACGAACACGTGCCGACCGCCAACTGCACACCACCCACCTCGAACACGTCGCTGATGTAGTCGGCTTGGCGGAACGGGTAGCCGGCCGGTGCCGCGGGAACCCCTGCGGTGGCAGTGACCTGTGCGAAGGACGGCAAAGGTACACCCGAGCCACCCTCGTCGGCAGGGGCCTGCAGCGTGGATGACAGCTGCCAGTTGACGCCGGCAGGCACGTCGACGGCCGCAAACTCGCCGCTGCTGGCGACGGTGTCGGTGGGGTCGCCCGTGCCGGGCACGCCCTTGCTGTCGCCCGAGTCGCTGCATGCCGACGCGAGCGCCGCCAGCACCAACCCGACCATCGCCCAACGTGCAGGATGTGCGTTCACCAGAGCCGTCCTTTCTGAGTGGCTGCACAGTAGCGCTGACCTGTTGCCTCGTCGTCCGGCCGCCTCGGTAGCGCTGGTGGGTGCGGCCGTGCTCTGTCTGGTTCGCCACCCTGCCTCTTGAACAGAGTCCCAGGGCGTGCGAGTCTCGCACGCATGACTGACACCGACTCGGCGACGGCCGGCGAGCAGAACCCCTACGCCCCGACGGCGTGCATCTTGTGCGAGTGCAACTGCGGCATCGAGGTGCGGTTGGGTGCGGACGGGCACACATTCGAGCGCATTCGCGGCGACAAGGCGCATCCGGCGTCGAAGGGTTACACGTGCGAGAAGGCGCTGCGCCTGGACCACTACCAGAATGGCGGCGAGCGGTTGACCTCACCGATGCGCCGTCGCCCTGACGGCACGTTCGAGGCCATCGACTGGGACACGGCCGTGCGCGAGGTGGCCGAGGCGTTCGGCCGTGTGCGCGACACGCACGGTGGCGAGTCGATCTTCTTCTACGGCGGTGGCGGCCAGGGCAACCATCTGCTGGGCGCGTACGCGGCTGCGACATTCCGGGGGTTCGGCGGTCGCTATCGCTCCAGCGCGCTGGCGCAGGAGAAGACCGGCGAGTTCTGGGTGAATGGCGAGATGTTCGGTCGCGGTGTGCGCGGCGACTTCGAGCACTGCGAGGTCGCGTTGTTCGTGGGGAAGAACCCGTGGCAGTCGCACGGCATGCCGCACGCAAGGGCGACGTTGAAGGAGATCGCGCGCGATCCGCAGCGGGCGATGATCGTGATCGATCCGCGTCGCACGGAGACGGCGGAGATGGCCGACTTCCACCTGGCCGTGCGCCCGGGCACCGATGCGTGGTGTTTGGCCGCGCTCGCGGCGACGATCGTGCAGGAAGGTCTGGTCGCCAACGAGTGGGTGCGCGATCACGTGGTGGGTGCGGACGAAGTAGGCGCGGTGTTGCGCGGCATCGATGTTGATGCGTTCGCGCGTGTGTGCGACCTGGACCCGCAGTTGCTGCGCGCTGCAGCGCGTCGGCTGGCTGCCGCGGACAGCGTCGCCGTGTTCGAGGACCTCGGCGTGCAGATGGGCCTCAACTCCACGCTGTGCAGTTGGCTGGAGAAGTTGGTGTGGGTGCTCACCGGCAACTTCGGCAAGCCGGGCGCGCAGTACATCCCCACGTCGTTGGTGTCGCTGGTGGGTGGTGGCAAGGCGTACACGGGGAAGACGTCGCCGGTGGTGGGGGCGCGCATCATCAGTGGGTTGGTGCCGTGCAACGTCGTCAGCGAGGAGATCCTCACCGATCACCCGCGCCGTTACCGGGCGATGCTGGTGGACTCCGGCAACCCCGCGCACTCGCTGGCCGACAGCAACCGCATGCGCGAGGCATTGCGCGCGCTGGACCTGCTGGTGGTCATCGACGTGGCGATGACCGAGACCGCGCGTGAAGCGCACTATGTGTTGCCGGCCGCGTCGCAGTACGAGAAGTTCGAGTGCACGTTCTTCAACTTCGACTTCCCGGGCAACGTGTTCCACCTGCGCCGGCCATTGCTGGAACCGCTGCCGGGCACACTGCCCGAGCCCGAGATCCATGCCCGCATCATCGAAGCCGCCGGCCTGCTGAACGCGGACGACATGGCCCGCCTGCGCGCTGCCGCGGAGGATGGTCGCCTGGCGTTCGGCGCCGCGTTCTTGGAGTACATGGGCGCGCACCCCGAGCTGGCGGCGGTGGCACCGGTGATCCTGTACCGCACACTGGGGCCCACACTGCCGCACGGTGCGGCCGCGGCCGCCGTGCTGTGGAACGCCGCCCACCGGTGCGCGATGACCTACCCGGACAGTGTGCGTGCGGCCGGCATCCAGGGCGAGGGGCTGGAGCTGGGCGAGGCGTTGTTCGACGCGATCCTCTCATCGCCCAGCGGCCTCACCTTCACGGTCGACGACCACGAGGTCAGCTGGTCACGCCTGGCGACCGATGACGGGCGCATCCATCTGGCAGTGGCGGAGATGATGGACGAGCTCGCTCGCCTTTCGCCCGACGGCCCGCCGCGCTCTGCGGAGTTCCCGCTGGTGTTGTCCGCCGGCGAGCGCCGTGCGTTCACCGCGAACACCATCTTCCGCGATCGCACGTGGCGCAAGAAGGACGAGGACGGTGCGCTACGCGTGGCGCCCGCGGATGCAGCCGCGTTCGGGTTGACCGATGGTGGTCGCGCGCGGGTGACCACCGCTGCCGGTTCGGTGGAGGTGACGGTGGAGGTGGCCGAGGTGATGCGCGCCGGTCACATGTCGCTGCCAAACGGCTTCGGCATCGACGGCGCAGGTGTGTCACCTAACGAGCTGACCTCCTACCTGCACCGCGACGAGTTGGCGGGCACCCCCCTGCACAAGCACGTCCCCGCGAGGGTCGAGCCCGTGGGGTGAAGTGCGCAGTGCCGCGGTTGAACGGTTCGAGCAATTCCAGCGTTCCTAGCTGACCGTAAAGTGGGCTAGGCCTGAACCCCAGCCATGGCACTTCGTCACACGCGTGGCGTAGGTTGCCGACATCAGCCGCTGCGACGGTTGCGTGATTGGGACTTGGTGCCCCTCCGCTTGGCGATCTCCATGGAGGCACCCGATGTGGGCCCGGAAACCCGACCACCTGCACGGTGGTCGCGCTGGCAGCGTGATCATCGCATTTGTGCGATCATCGTATTTGTGCGATGCTGGTCGTCGTCGTGCAGCGCGTTGAACTGCATGACGAAGTCACCGAGTGGATGGACTCACTCCGTGACAACGAGTGGGATCGCACGGTGGTCGTCATCGACCGCTTGGCATCCCTTGGGGCAGCAGCTCGGATGCCCCTCTCACGAAGTCTCGGGGACGGGTTGTTCGAGCTGAGATTCTCCCTTGGCTCAACCTCCCGGCGCATCACCTACCGATTCACCAAGAACGGAACCATCGTTCTGCTGACCACATTCCGGAAGCAGCGAGACAACGAACGTCTCGAAGTTGCACGGGCTCGCGCCGCCTGCATCGCTTGCGCCCGTATTAACCCTTGAAGGAGCCAACCATGGCGAACTACTCCCGATGGGATGACACACGCAGCAATCGCCGCGCTCCGAGCGCGGCGACTCGCGCCGAGGTGGAACACGACCTTGCATTGGGGCAGCTGATCTACGACATCCGGACTGCAGCTGGGCTCAGCCAGCGCGAACTGGCCGAGCGCATGGGTACCACT
>CAZREK010000178.1:0-5438 GCA_964598965.1 uncultured Bifidobacterium sp.
CGGGCCTTGACGCTCGCCCTGCTGGATCAGGAGTTCGGCTGGTGGGGCAAGGCGCAGCATTCTTCGCCCGCCGTCGCCCGCGGCATGCGCGCGATCTACGACGCCGACGCGTTGTCCGTGGCAACGGGCCTGTTGAACGACCAGGAGCGGGCCTCGATCATCAACCAGCAGTCCAGCCTGCACACCGCCTACCCGGTGCCCAGCAATGCGGCGCCGTACGCCGTGGCGGTGGCGTCACGCCTCGGTGTGGCGCTGCGCCCGTACTTCGACGCCACCCCGATCGACGCTCGGGCGACGGTGGAGAAGGGCGGCCCGGTCACGGACGCCGCCGCGCTGGACCTGCGCCGTCTGCTGAACGGCACCGCCGCAGCGGGGTCCTCCGAGTCGCAAGGCATGTTGTTCTGGTTCCACGTGCTGGCCTCACGCCTGGACGACAACCTGGCATGGCAGGTGGCGCTGACCTGGCGCGACGACGCCGTCTCCTTCATCTCCGGCGACCGCTCCTGTGTGTCCGCCATCGTGACCGTCGACCCTGCCAGCTTCTCGGCCGCGCTCGATGCCTTCGGTCGCTGGGCTGCGGCAGCGCCCGCGGAGTCGCAGACCAGCGTGGCGGCCACCGATCCTGCGACCGGCCAGATGTCGGTGTCGGCCTGCGATCCGGGTACCTCCATCGCCACCAACCCTGGGCGCGTGCACCTGTCGCTCGGTGGTGCCCCGCTCGACAGCGAGCAGTACCACTCGCTGGTCGCAAGCTTCTCCACCCTGCCGGCCAGTCAGCTGGCCTGCGCTGCCTACGGCGACGACAACGTGTCGGCTGCCGACGAGCGTGGTGTGGTCGACCCGGTGGGCGGGTGGGTGGCGCCAGCCGGTCATCCCAACCCGGACCCGAACGAAGCCGGGTGTGCAGCGGCGCCCTGACGGCGCCCACTTGGTCAGTCGCGGAAGTTGTTGAACTGCAGGGGAATGCCGAGGTCGGCGCCCTTCAGCAACGCAATCACGGCCTGCAGGTCGTCGCGCTTCTTGCCGGTGACCCGCACGGTGTCGCCCTGAGTTTGGCTGCTGACGCCCTTGGGGCCCTTCTCCTTGATCATCCGGTTGATCTCGCGAGCCTTGTCGCTGCTGATACCCACCTGGATGGTGACCACCTGGCGGACGGTGTTCTGCGTGGCTTCCTCGACCTTGCCCCAGTCGAGGCCCTTCAGCGAGACACCGCGCTTGACCAACTTCTCCTCCACGACCAGACGGAGGGCCTTCAGCCGGTCCTCGCTGACGGTGCGCAGGGTGACCACAAGGTCTTTCAGCTCGATGGACGAGTTCGTGTTCTTGAAGTCGAACCGCGTGCTGATTTCGCGGTCGGCCTGGTCGATGGCGTTCTTGACTTCCTGGCGATCGACTTCGGAGACGACATCGAAACTGGACATGCCACAAGGCTACTGGAGGCGATAACCTCAGGACCCGCTGATGGGTCGGTGCCCGAGTGGCCAAAGGGAGTTGACTGTAAATCAACCGGCGCGTCCTACGTAGGTTCGAATCCTGCCCGGCCCACCACGAGATCGCCAGGTCCCTCCGGGCCTGGCGATCGAACGTTTTCCGCTCATGATCCTCATCGACGCCTCCGATCTCGCCGCCAGCCGGCCGAACCGCCCGCTGTTCGCCGGGCTGTCGTTGACCATCTCCGACGGCGACCGGGTGGGCGTGGTGGGCCTTAACGGGTGCGGGAAGAGCACGTTGTTGCGGATGCTGGCCCGGGAACTGACGCCAGAGGCCGGCGACGTGCGCTGGGGGCGCGGTGCCCGCATCGGCTTCCTGCCGCAGCAGCCGGTGCTACCCGAGGGCAGCGTGCGCGACGCGGTGGGCGCGGCATGGGAGGGCGAGGCGATGCTCGACCGCCTGGGCATGGCTGCGCTGGCCGATGCGCGCACGGACGAGTTGTCCGGCGGGCAGGCCAAGCGAGTGGCCCTGGCGCGCCTGTTGGTGGGGGAGTACGAGGCGCTGATTCTCGACGAGCCGACCAACCACCTCGACCTGGATGCAATCAAGTTCCTCGAGGAGTGGCTGGCCGCCTACCGGGGTGGCCTGGTGCTGGTCACCCACGACCGCCACGTGCTCGACCGGGTCACCACCAAGGTGCTGGAGATCGACCGCGGCGCGGGTTACGTGCACGTGCCGGCCAACCGCCACGCCGGTTCGGGCTACGCCGCCTACCTCGCCGGCCGTGCCGAGCGTGAGGAGCGGGCGGAGGTCGCCGAGCAGGTACGCAAGAACCTGGCGGCTCGCGAGCTGGCCTGGCTGCGCCGGGGCGCCCCGGCCCGCACCTCCAAGCCGAAGGCCCGCATCGCCACTGCCACGGCGCTGGTGAACGGCCGCCCCCAGGCCGCCGCCCGGACGGGCGAACTGGCACTCTCCATGGGGTCGCAGCGCCTCGGCTCCAAGGGCATCGAGGCCACCGACCTCCACTTCTCGTGGCCGGATGGGTCCGAGGTGCTCAGGGGCGTCAACGTCGCCTTCGAACCGGGCGACCGGGTGGGCATCGTCGGCCCGAACGGCGCCGGCAAGTCCACGCTGCTCAACCTGGTGGCGGGCCGCCTGACCCCCACCTCCGGCGATCTGCAGTTGGGCGCCACCGTGAGGATCGGCTACTTCGACCAGCTCAGCAGCGGCCTCGACCCTGCTCAGCGGGTGCGGGAGGCCGTGGCCGGCGACAAGGGCGAGCCCTCGCAGGCCGACGTGATCCTGATGAAGCGCTTCTGGTTCGACGGCGATGCGCAGTTCGCCCCGATCGGCACGCTCAGCGGTGGCGAGCGGCGCCGCCTGCAACTACTGCTGATCCTGGTCGACCAGCCGAATGTGCTGCTGCTCGACGAGCCGACCAACGACCTCGACCTGGACACGCTGCGGGCGCTGGAGGACTTCCTCGACGGCTGGCCGGGCATCGTCATCACGGTCAGCCACGACCGCTCGTTCCTCGACCGGGTGACCGACGAGCTGCTCGCCCTGGACGGTCGTGGCGGGGCGCGCTGGATCCGCGGCGGGGTGGCGGTGTGGCTGGCCGAGCACCAGCAGCAGGCCGCAGCACCTGCCCCTGCTGCTGCCAAGACGGTTGCCCCCGCCACGGCGGCCGCCCAGAAGCCACCCAAGCCTGTCAGCGTGAAGAGTGCCTCCACGCTGCGGCGGATGCTGGAGAAGGCGGAGAAGGACCTCGCCGCGGCCACCACCAAGCTGGACGCGATCACGCTGGAGATGCAGAACGCTCTCGACCACCGGGAGATGGCGGCCATCGGCGAACGGCTGGCCCATGCCCAGGTTGCCGTCGACGAGGCCGAGGAGCGCTGGTTGGGGCTGGCCGCGGAGGCCGAGGCCCAGGGCCTGGATCTCTAGAGCAGGCGCTCCATCAACGTGACGTCGTGCCAGCGGTTGAACTTGCGGCCGACCTCACGCTCCACCCCCACCAGCTCGTAGCCACACCGGCGGTGCAGGGCGATGGAGGCCTCGCCGGAGGAGTTGATGCGAGCGAACACGGCGTGGAACCCGCTGTTCGCCGCCACCCGCAGCAGTTCCTCCAGCAACAGTCGGCCGATGCCCTGACCTGCCCGGTCCCGGCGGACGTACACCGAGTTCTCCACGCTGGTGCGGTAGGCGGCGCGCTCCTTGTAGGGGGACAGGGCCCCGAAGCCCACGACTTCCGTGCCGGGGGCGGCGGCGTCGTCGACCGCCACCAGAGTGGCAAAAGCCCCTGATCTGGCCGTCTGCCAGGCCAACTGGTCGTCCAGCGAGCGGGGGACGAGGTCGAAAGTGGCCACCGAGTTGAGCACCTCGTGGTTGTAGATCTCCATGATCTGGCCCGCATCGGCAGGGGTGGCGAGGCGCAGCGAAACAGGACCCACAGGGCGAGAGTAACCCGCGAATCGCGGATTTCTCGTGGCCGCGCGGCGTTGGGCGCCGCTATCATGGCGACTCGGCTTCGCGGCTCTGCCGCGCGCCAAACGCCCTCTTAGCTCAGTAGGTAGAGCAACGCCATGGTAAGGCGTAGGTCGTCGGTTCGACTCCGACAGAGGGCTCGACCAAGCCTGGCGGCGTAGCTCAGTTGGTCAGAGCATCCGGCTCATAATCGGAAGGTCACCGGTTCGAAACCGGTCGCCGCTACCACAGTTATCCACACCACGTCACAGGAGAACGTCTCCCATGAGCAAGGCCAAGTTCGAGCGCACGAAGCCGCACGTCAATATCGGCACGATGGGTCACATCGACCACGGCAAGACCACCCTCACGGCCGCGATCTCCAAGACGCTGGCCGACAAGGGCCTCGCCAAGTACACGCCGTTCGATCAGATCGACAAGGCGCCGGAGGAGAAGGCTCGTGGTATCACGATCTCCATCGCGCACATCGAGTACGAGACGCAGAACCGTCACTACGCGCACGTGGACATGCCGGGTCACGCTGACTACATCAAGAACATGATCACCGGTGCTGCCCAGGTCGACGGCGCGATCCTGGTGGTCGCCGCGACTGACGGCCCGATGCCCCAGACTCGTGAGCACGTGCTGTTGGCCCGTCAGGTGGGCGTGCCCTACATCGTGGTCGCGCTGAACAAGTCGGACATGGTGGATGATCCGGAACTGTTGGAGTTGGTGGAGCTCGAGGTTCGTGAGCTGCTCAACGAGTACGAGTTCCCCGGTGACGACGCCCCGGTCGTTCGCGTTTCGGCGTTGAAGGCGCTGGAAGGCGACGCGGAGTGGCAGGAAAAGATCATGGAGCTGATGGCTGCCGCGGACACCGCGATTCCGGAGCCGCAGCGTGATCTGGACAAGCCGTTCCTGATGCCGATCGAGGACGTGTTCACGATCACCGGTCGTGGCACCGTGGTGACGGGCAAGGTGGAGCAGGGCAAGGTTCACACTGGTGACGATCTGGAGATCGTTGGTCTGCGTCCGACGCAGAAGACGGTGTGCACTGGTGTGGAGATGTTCCGCAAGCTGCTCGACGAGGGTCAGGCCGGTGACAACATCGGTGCGCTGTTGCGTGGCACGAAGAAGGAAGACGTGGAGCGCGGTCAGGTGCTGTGCAAGCCGGGCAGCATCACGCCGCACACCAACTTCGAGGGTCAGGTGTACGTCCTGTCGGCGTCGGAGGGTGGCCGTCACAAGCCGTTCTTCAACAACTACCGTCCGCAGTTCTTCTTCCGTACCACTGACGTCACCGGCACCATCCAGTTGCCCGAGGGCACCGAGATGGTCATGCCTGGTGACAACGTGACGATCACTGTCGAGCTCGGCAAGCCGATCGCGATGGACGAGGGCCTTCGTTTCGCCATCCGTGAGGGTGGCCGTACGGTGGGCGCCGGCCGCGTCACCAAGATCACCAAGTGAGGTAACCATGGCTCGCAACGACAAGCGGGTGAAGATCACCCTCGAGTGCACCGAGTGCAAGCACCGCAACT
>CAZREK010000179.1:0-5430 GCA_964598965.1 uncultured Bifidobacterium sp.
GACCCGCTGGAGCGGCAGACGATCAACTTCGCCGCCTCGATGCTCATCCCCTACGAGGTGCTCGGCGCACACATCGGCCCCACCCGCGCGCACACCACCGGTCGGGTGCATTCGTTGGCCTTCCGCGGCCTCACGGCGATGTTCGGCCACCTCGGTGTCGAGTGGGATGTCCGCACGTTGACCGACGCGGAGCGCGTCGACCTGGCGGCGATCATCGCGCTGCACCAACAGTTCCGCGGTCTGATCCACTCGGGTGATGTCGTCCGGTTCGACACTGCTGATCCGTCGGTGCGGGCCTACGGCGTGTACTCCGCTGACCGCACGGAGGCTCTCATCGCACATGCCCAGATCAGTCGGGCGGCGGCCAACGTGCCACCCACGCTGCGACTGCCCGGCCTCTTGGCGGACAGGCGATACCACCTCACGCAGGTGCCGGTGCCCGGTTCACGCGTGACGTGGGCAGCAGACGGGTCGGTGTTCACCGGTCGTCAGCTCGGCGAGCACGGCGTGCGTCCACCGCTGCTGTTCCCCGAGTCGGGTGTGCTGTTCCGGCTGGCCGCCGTCACCTGATCAGCGCTGCAGCCGTTGCCGCACGCGCGCGTACAGCGCACGTAACGGGCGCGTCCAACGCACCAGCTTGGTGTCGTTCCACGCAGCGACGAACTCGCGCAGCATGCGCAGCTCGTTCTCCAACCATGCGTTCGTCACGCCGGTGGCGAACCACTCCTCGAACTCGGCTCGTTCACGATCGGCAGCCCATGTCGTCACCTCCGCGTTGTCGGTCGGCACCTCGCTGGGCACGGCGAATGCTGCGAGCGGCTGTGCCTGTGACGTGATGAGGAACATCGCTCCGTCGGCGGTGATGTCCAGCCCTTTCGCGCCGCCCTCCATCGGGTTGTACCGGTACTCGCGGAACGTTGCGTCGTCCATCACCCGTACCGAGCGAGCGACGCGATGCATCCCGCACCACCCGCCCGAACCGTCGACGACGTGGACGTAGGGGGCGCCAGCGTCCGCGGCGAGCAAGATGGGTCTGCCCGGCACGAACCGCAGGCCGTGCGGGTACGCGATCCCGGACACGATCCCGTCCGGTGTGCGCCCCGCGCCGATCGGTCGCTCGAGCGAGTACAGGCACACGCGGTGGTAGCGGTGGTTGCTGAGCGCCAGCCACCGACCGTCGTCGGACACTGCCAAGCCGTCGGGCACCGCGACTAACGGGAGTTCGATCGCCTGGTCGTCCTCGATCCGCAGCCCTTCGTTATCGATGCGCAGGGTGGTGCGGCGCAGGACCGGAATGTCATTGCTGCAGCTGTACAGCTCGACGACACCCCGGCGGCGAGGGCCGACACAGAGGACGGACGGCGACCGAGCAGGCGTGGGCATGTCGACGTCAGGTTCCGCGACGTCGAGATCGAGCATCGCACCTTCGTCCGTGAGCACGTGGAAGGACAACGTGCCCGCGCGGTTGGCGACGACGATCAGCGAGCCAGCAGCCACGCGGTCCACGCCGACCACGCCGTGGGGTCCGGCCAGCTTCGGCGAGGTCAACCGAAGTGGTGCTCCGAGGTGCAGCGCTTCGGCCGTGCGCAGCATCTCGAAGGCCCAGATCGAGTCGTACGCATAGCCAGCAGCCAGCAACCAGCGACCGTCGGTGGTGAGCGCGATGTCCTCCGTGCGCCCGAGCGCGCCGGAGGACGGTGGGATGCCGTCCACCAAGACGTCGATCCGGGCTGCCTCGCTCACGGGGTCGAACGCTAGTGGCCCGCGTGAAAGCCTTCGGCCGTAGGATCAGTGACCGTGTCCGATCGCATTTCCGCTGCCGATGTCACCAAGGTGGCCCGGCTCGCCCGCCTCGAACTCGGGGCCGAGGAGATCGCTCGCATGACGGCCCAGCTCGAGGGCATCCTCGGGCATTTCGCCGACATCGATGCGCTCGACCTCTCGGCCGTCGAGCCGATGACCCAGCCGTACCCGCTCGTGAACGTGATGCGTCCCGATGTCGTGCGCCCAGGCCTGGACCGCGAGGAAGTGCTCGCACAGGCGCCGGCGGCCGAGGACGGCCGTTTCCGCGTGCCGCCCGTGATCGGGCTGGAGGGCTGATGCGCACGGCAACCGAACTCGTCGCCGCCATCAGCGCCGGCACTGTCAAGGCGGCCGATCTCGTCGAACAACACCTTGCCGCGATCGCAGCGCGCGACGCGGAGATCCACGCCTTCAACCACGTGATGGCCGACGAGGCGCGCGCTCAGGCCGCCAAGGTCGATGCTGCTGCGGCCGCCGGCGACGACCCCGGTCCGTTGGCCGGGGTCACCGTTGCGTTGAAGGACAACATGTGCACCCGTGGCGTTCCCACCACGTGCTCGTCCAAGATCCTGGAGGGTTGGCGCCCGCCGTACGACGCGACGGTCGTCAGCACTTTGCGTGCCGCCGGTGCGATCGTCATCGGCAAGACCAACCTCGACGAGTTCGCGATGGGCTCCAGCACGGAGAACTCGGCGTTCGGCCCCACGCGCAACCCGCACGACACCACTCGCGTGCCGGGTGGCAGCAGTGGTGGCAGCGCCGCGTCGGTGGCCGCCGGGTTCTCGCAGGTGGCGCTGGGCAGCGACACCGGCGGCAGCATCCGTCAGCCCGCAGCGTTGTGCGGTGTGGTCGGCGTGAAGCCCACCTACGGCTACGTCAGCCGGTACGGGCTGGTGGCGTTCGCCAGCAGCCTCGACCAGATCGGCCCGTTCACCAACACGGTGGAAGACGCGGCGCTGGTGCTCGACGTCATCGGTGGTCACGACCCGCACGACAGCACCAGTATCCCCCTCTCGCACCCCAGCCTGCGCAACGCCATCACGCAGGGTGTGGAAGGGCTGCGCGTCGGCCGTATCACCGACTTGCCGGAGGGCGCCGACCCCGACGTACAAGAACGGCTGGAGGCTGCCTTCGACGCGCTGCGCGCCCAGGGCGCGACCATCGTCGACGTGCAGGTGCCGGCCTTCACGTTCGGCCTCACGGCGTACTACCTCATCGCCCCCGCGGAGGCCAGCAGCAACCTGGCCCGCTTCGACGGTGTGCGCTACGGCTTGCGTGTCGACGCAGCCGACACCAACACCATGTACGGCCTCACGCGAGCGGCAGGCTTCGGTGACGAAGTCAAGCGGCGCATCCTCATCGGCACGTACGCCCTCAGCGCCGGCTACTACGACGCGTACTACGGCAAGGCGCTGAAGGTGCGCCGCCTGATGCACGACGATTTCGAGCGTGCCTACCAAAAGGCCGATGTCTTGTTGACGCCCACCTCGCCGACGGTGGCGTTCCCGTTCGGCGACAAGGGCGACAACCCGATGGCGATGTACCTGTGCGACACGTACACCATCCCCACCAACCTGGTCGGTCACCCGGGCATGAGCGTGCCCTACGGCACCGGTGCCCATGGTCTGCCGGTCGGTGTGCAGGTACTGGCAGGCACGCTGCAAGAGCCGACGATGTTCCGCGTGGCCGCTGCTTTGGAACGGAGCCTGTCATGACCGCGTACGACGGATTGCCCGGCGACTGGCAGCTGGTGGTGGGCTTGGAGGTGCACGTCGAGCTGGCGACCGCCACGAAGATGTTCTCCGCCAGCCCCAACCGCTTCGGCGACGAGCCGAACACCAACATCGACCCGGTGACGCTGGGCCTGCCCGGTGCGCTGCCGGTGCTGAACGAGTTCGCCGTCGAGCTGGCGATGCGCATCGGTCTCGCCCTCAACTGCACCGTCCAGCCGTGCACGTTCCATCGCAAGAACTACTTCTACCCCGACATGCCCAAGGCGTATCAGGTCAGCCAGTACGACCATCCGCTGAACGTCGACGGTTGGCTGGACCTGCCCAACGGTGTGCGCGTCGGCATCGAGCGCGCGCACATGGAGGAAGACGCCGGCAAGAGCACTCACATGGGTGGCGCCGGCGGTGGCCGTGTGCACAGCGCGGACTACTCGCTGATCGATCTCAACCGCGCCGGCGTTCCGTTGGTGGAGATCGTCAGCCGCCCGGACATTCGCAGCAGCGACGACGCTCGCGCGTACGTCAACGAGCTGAGGGCCATCCTGGTGGCCATCGGTGCGAGCGACGCGAAGATGGAGGAAGGCTCCATGCGCGTCGACGCCAACGTCAGTGTGCACAAGCCGGGCACCCCGCTGGGCACGCGTTGCGAGATCAAGAACGTCAACAGCGTCCGTTCGCTCGGCCGCGCCATCGACTACGAGGCGCGCCGCCAGATCGACCTGCTCGAGTCGGGCGAGGCGATCAAGCAGCAGACCCGCCACTGGGACGAAGCCGATGGTCGCACCCACACGCTTCGCACCAAGGAAGACGCGGACGACTACCGCTACTTCCTCGAGCCCGACCTCGTGCCGGTGACGCCGTCGGTGGAGTGGATCGAGCGAGTGCGAGCTGCGCTACCGATGTTGCCCGCTGCCCGTCGCTCTCGCTTGGCCGAGGCCACTGGGCAAGCGGCCGACAGCGAAGCCGTCACCGCGGTCGTGGAGCGCGGTCAGGACGAGTTCGTGCTCGACGTGAAGGCGGCGGGCGGCGACGCGGCTCGCGCGCTGGTGCACGTCAAAGAAGCGTTCGCCGACCAGCCCGCGCAACCGCGGGTGCCCGCCCCCGACCTAGCGGCGTTGACCGTGCTGGAGACCGCCGGCAAGCTGACCGCCACGCAGGCCAAGGCGGTGCTCGCGGACATCGTGGCCAACGACGGAGGCGACGCGGCTGCCATTGCGGCGGCGAAGGGCTTCGAGGCGATGGACACCTCCGCGCTGGAAGGCTTGGTGGACGAAGCGATCGCCGCCGACCCTGATGCATGGCAGAAGTTCTGCGCGGGCGACGGCAAGGCGATGGGCGCTCTCGTGGGTCTGGTGATGAAGGCCAGCAAGGGCAAGGCCGACGGCAAGCTGGTGACTGCTCTCCTCAATCAGAAGAAGGGCTGACCGGCGCGGGGCCCGGGAAGGCGATCGTAAATCGACACCCCTCACCGGGTGCGGTGTGCAGTGCGATGCGTCCCTGGTGGGCCTCCACGATCGAGCGAGCGATGGCAAGGCCCAGCCCGCTGCCGCCGCTGTGGCGCGACCGCGAGCTGTCGCCTCGGTAGAAGCGCTCGAACGCGTGCGCCGCAGTCTCCGCGTCCATGCCGTCGCCGTGGTCGACCACCTCGATCACGATGCCGCCCAGTCGCGAGCGGCCGGTGACCTCGATCGCTGCGGATCGTGGCGTGTGCTGCAGCGCGTTGTGCACCAGCGCGGCGACCACCTGGTGTAGCCGCTGCGGGTCGGCGTTGCCGAGCAGCGGCTCGTCGACCTCCAACGTGATGGTTCGGTCGGGCTGCACCACTCGCGCGTCGGCGACAACATCGTCCAGCAGACCGGCGATGTCCACCGGCTGCAGCTGCAACTGCATACCTCGG
>CAZREK010000180.1:0-5423 GCA_964598965.1 uncultured Bifidobacterium sp.
ATTCACCCCTGGAGGCGTACCAGCGAGCGACCGGCAAGATCGCAACACCCGGTGCGCTGGTGGACGACGTCACCGCCGCGCTGACTCGGGCGATCGAGGAACTCACTCGACCGGTCGACGCGATCAAGCATCAGGCCAAGACCGTCACCGTCGGCATCAGCCGCAACGACGAAGGTGTGCTCGACCGCGCGCTCGTGCAAGAGGTCCTGACCGCCGGCGCAGGCCGCGACCGTCTCAGCTACCGCACCCTCAAGGTGCTGGCCGATCTCGACCCGGCCGTCGAGGCGGTGGTGGGTTACACCCGCTATGGCATCGAGGGCGACCCCGCCCACGGCGCCACCATCGTCGTCGTCGACCGCGGTGGCCTGTCGCGCGATGTGCCTAGCCGCGTCGATCGCAACACCGAGTTGCGCGGCACCAAGCGCCGCGTTGCCAGCGAGAAGGAAGTGCTCGTGGCCCGCGGTCGCAGCGACGGCCGCACCGTCATCATGGTTCCCGAGGTGAAGGCAGGCGTGTGCACTGGCATCACGCTGCTGCACGTGCGCTTCCACGACCGCCTGCCGGCGTCCGTTGTGCGCGGCGTGCTGCAGGGTTACGACCGTCGCTACGACCGCCTGGTCGACTGGGTCAGCGAAACCGAGGGCACCTTCCGCGACGACCTGTTGGCCGACCTCTCGGTCACCGATCTTCTCATTACACCGATCTCGGAGGTCGCCGACCACTGGCGACAGTCGTGACAGACTCGCTGTCATGAGCATCAAGGGAATCGGCGTCGACGCAGTCGACATCGATCGGTTCCGGGCCTCCCTCGAGCGAACGCCATCGATGCGGACCCGCTTGTTCACCCAGATCGAGTTGGACTACGTCGCCCCGAAGGCCGATCCGGTGCCGTCGTTGGCGGCCAGGTTCGCAGCTCGCGAAGCGGTGATGAAGGCGATGGGCCTGGGCCTCGGCGCGTTCGGCTTCCACGACGTGTGGGTGGAACGCGAGGCATCCGGGTTGCCGGTGCTGAAGATCACCGGGCGGGCGTGGGAGTTGGCGGTCGACCGCAACATCACCACCTGGCATCTCAGCATCACCCACAGCGACTCGATCGCGATCGCCTACGTCATCGGCGAGTGAGTCGCGTCGCGCTCGAGGCGTAGGCTCGCAGTGTGGTCCCGATCGTCACTCCCGACGAGATGCGCGCGGTCGATGCAACCGCAACGGAAGCCACCGACGTCCTGATCGAACGCGCTGGTGCGGCAGTCGCACGCGCCGCGATCCGCTTGATGGGTGGTACCTACGGCCGAACCGTGCACGTCATCGCGGGGAAGGGCAACAACGGCGCTGACGGTCGCGTGGCGGCCCGGCTGCTGGCCCAGCGCGGAGTCCGCGTGATGGTGCACGACGCCGCCGACTGCCCGGCCGTGCTGCCCGATGCGCACTTGGCGATCGACGCGGCATACGGCACCGGCTTTCGCGGCACCTGGTCGCCGCCCGACGTCGGCACGATGCCGGTGCTGGCCGTCGACATCCCCAGTGGCGTGGACGCGCTGACCGGCGAGGCCCCCGGCCCCGTGCTGGCGGCCGAGCGGACGGTGACGTTCGCTGCGCTGAAGCCGGGGTTGTTGGTTCCACCCGGAAGCGACCTGGCCGGGCGAGTCGAGGTCGCCGACATCGGTCTGCAGACCGGAGTGCGAGAACGCTCTACCGCGGCGCTGGTGGAGGGCGCTGACGTCGCCAGCTGGGTACCCGTTCGGTCCAGTGATGCGCACAAGTGGAACGCTGCGCTGCGCGTCGTGGCCGGCAGCCCCGGCATGACGGGCGCGGCGGCGCTGGTTGCTTCGGCTGCCTTCCGTGCCGGCGCGGGGATGGTGCATCTGTCCGCTCCGTCCACCTTCGTGCCCTCGGCGCCGGTCGAGACCGTGCAACGCACTCTGACCTCGCGCGAGTGGGCCGCCGAAGTACTGCGCACGATCACCCGCTTCCACGCGCTCGTCGTCGGGCCTGGCCTCGGGCGCGAGGACGGAACGGCCGAGCAGGTGCGCGCTCTGGTGCAGGGGGCGGCCGTGCCGGCAGTGATCGATGGTGACGGCTTGTTCGCGATGGCCTGGAGCGCGGACGGGGCGGCAGCGGTGTTGCGCGGGCGCAGCGCGCCGACCGTGCTGACCCCTCACGACGGCGAGTACGCGTTGCTGCATGGCACCCCGGTCGGTGCCGATCGCATCGCAGCGGCGCGCAGCTTGGCGCACAAGTCCGGCTGTGTGGTGCTGCTGAAGGGGCCGGCGACGATCATCGCCGCGCCCGACGCGCCCACGCGGGTCGTCACGGCCGGCGACGCTCGGCTGGCCACCGCGGGCACGGGCGATGTGCTCGCCGGGATCATCGGCGCCTTGTTGGCCTGCGGTGTGCCGGCCGCCGAGGCAGCCGCGGCAGGCGCATGGCTGCACGGTCGAGCCGCGATGCGCGCACCCGACCGTGGAATGGTCGCGAGCGACATCGCGCCTCACTTGCCGGCAGTGCTGGCCGAGCTGGATCACATCGTGGAGGTTGCAGAATGACTCGCTGGGCGTGGGCCGAGGTGTCGTCGTCGGCGATCGAGCACAATGTCCGCGCGCTCCGTCAGCTGGTCGCCCCGTCGCAGTTGTGGGCGGTGGTGAAGGCGGATGGCTACGGACACGGTTCCGTCCTGGCGGCGCGCGCTGCGCTGGCCGGCGGAGCCGACGGCCTGTGCGTGGCGCTGGTGCAGGAAGGTCTTGCCTTGCGCGCCGCCGGCATCGAGGGCCCGATCCTGGTTCTCAGCGAGCAGCCACCCTCGCAAACGCGGGCGGCGATCGAGGCTGGTCTGCAGCTGACCGTGTACAGCGAGGTGGGTGTGCAGGCCGTTGCCGACGCCGGCGCGCGAGCGCATCCGGTGCACTTGAAGGTCGACACGGGCATGCGTCGGGTGGGCGCGCACACCTCCGAGGCACTCGCGATCGCGCAGGCGATCGAGCGTTCACCAGCGACGTCGCTCGCGGGCGTGCTCACTCACCTGGCCGTTGCCGACGACCCGGCGCACGACTTCACCGAACAGCAACTGGACCGCTTCGACGTCGTGCTGGGTGTGCTCCACGATGCAGGCATCGATCCGCCGCTGGTGCACGCGGCGAACTCTGCGGGTGCGCTGGCGCATCCGCGTGCGAGGTTCGACATGGTGCGTGCCGGCATCGCGATCTACGGCATCTCGCCCGGTCCCGGCGTGGACCATCTGTGCACCGGCCTGCGGCCGGCGATGCAGCTGAAGGCGCGTGTCGCCCACGTCAAGCGCGTGACGGGTGGCGAGCGAATCTCGTACGGGCTGCGCCACGCGTTCGACCGCGACACCACGGTCGCCACATTGCCCGTTGGCTACGCCGACGGTGTTCCCCGCCGCCTGCACGCGGTCGGCGGCACGGTGCTGGTGGGCGGTGAACCGCGCCCGATCGTGGGCGTGGTGACGATGGACCAGACGATGGTCGACTGTGGCGACGACATGGTGGACGTCGGCGACGAAGCGGTGCTGATCGGTAGTCAGGGTGACTACACCATCACGGCCGCGGACTGGGCGGACAAGCTGGAGACGATCGCCTACGAGATCGTCTGCGGCGTGTCGGCACGCATGGAGCGGCGTCCGGTCTGAGCGGGTTCTACGATGACCTCGGCCATGTTGCACCTACGCGCTCGCACTCTCGACGACACGTGCTCGATCGCGGCTGCGTTGGCAGGGGTCGCTCGCGTCGGCGACCTCATCGTGCTGGCCGGTGAAATGGGCAGCGGCAAGACTGCCTTCGCCAAAGGCTTCGCAGCCGCGCTGGGGGTTACCGAGCCGGTGACCTCACCGACCTACACCTTGGTGCACAGCTACGACGCGGGCAGGGTGACCCTGCACCACGCGGACATCTACCGGTTGTCCACCCAGAACGAGGTCGCCGACCTCGCGCTCAGCGAGCTGTTGGAGTACGACGGCATCGTCTTGCTGGAATGGGGTGACGTCGTCGCCGGTTCGTTGGGTGACCACCTGTTGGTGAGGCTCGACCCGGTGGACGACGACGAAGGCGCGCGACGCTTGACGGTCACCGCCAACGGTCGTACGTGGGCGGTGCGGTGGGAGCGTGTAGAGGCTGTGACCGCGACGTTCGCCGAACCGCGCGGTTGATCACGCGCCTTGGTCGGCGATGTCCGTGGTGTGCTTCACGGTCACGCAAGCCGTCGTCGGATCGTCGGACCTGCAGACCGTCAGTGAGACCTCGTACGACCGGAGCGCGAGCAGCTGGAACACCACGCTTGCCGAGGTCGCCGACCCACCGATCACTGCGGGCGTGTCTTCTGCGACGTTGAGGTCGATTGCAGTCCAATGGAAGGTGAGGTGCTCGTCGCCGATTGCGTAGTCGGGGTCGGTGGTCAGAGTTCCGACGTTGGCGACGAAGTTCACATCACCCGCGGGGAGGGTGGTGCTGCTGGGGAGGAAGTCGGCGAGTGGGGCGGTGGAGGTCACCCGCACCACCACATCAGCGCTGGTGGCGGTGGCCGTCGTTCCAGCAGGGGGAGTCGCCGTCACGGTGAACGTGTAGTCCTCGCCGGTGACGGCGTACTTGTCCAGGGTCTGCTTCGGCACGGTGAGGCTGGCGGTCGCCGAGCCGGTCCAGCCGGACGGGACGGGCGACGCCGGGGCACTGCCGCGCCGGTACGACCACGCGTAGGTCCAGTCGCCGGTGCAGTCGGTGGACAGGCTTGCCTCCAGCCCGATGTCCTCCGAGCGCCGCGCCTCGGCCGGTACGCCGACGGCGCCGGTCATGGACGCCGTCACCGAACCCGAGCACGACTGCGGATCGAGCGGCACCGTGATCGGTGCTGAGGGTGACGAGAAGTGCCGGACGGCCAGCCAACGCGTCCAGCTGTAGAAGGCCGCGACTCTGAACCGCAGCGTGCTGCCGGGCGTGAGGTCGCCGATGGTGATCGTGCGCGTGGGTGCTGTGACGAAGCCGACCTTGACGACACGCGACTGCGAGTCGATGCCCTGGACGACGTAGCCCTTCACACCGGCCACCGACGTCAGTCGCCGCCACGACACCGTGGCCGAGTGCGACCCCGCCACCGCGACGACCGCACTGGGCGAGGGAAGACGCGTGGGACGCGCCGGGGCGGCCTCCGCGGGCGTGACTGCGAGGGCGCCGACAACGACGGTCGTGGCCAGCACCAGACGGCGGATCATGGGCGGGGACTCTAGTTGCGGCGATCCGGGGTCTGATGCGCCTGCGGCTGGCACAATGGACGCCGAATGTTGATCCTGGGCATCGAGACCGCCACCTCGTTGGTGAGCGTCGCCATCGGTGGGCACGAGGGCGTGCTCGGTCTGTTCGAGACCTCGCGCGGCCGCCGTCACGCCGAGACATTGGTGCCCGCCATCGAGTTCGTGTGCA
>CAZREK010000181.1:0-5406 GCA_964598965.1 uncultured Bifidobacterium sp.
GTCGCCGATGACCGTGTCGCCTTGCAGGATGGTGCCGGGGTACAGCGTGACGTCGCGGCCCAACTTGACGGTGACGTCGACGAACGTCTGGCGTGGGTCCAGCATGGTGACCCCGTTCAGCAGCCAGCGGCGGTTGGTGCGGCTGCGCAGCTCGCGCTCGGCGAGGGCGAGCTGCCAGCGGTCGTTCACGCCCTGCGTCTCCGCGGCCGGCGCGGACACGGACCCGATGCGGTGGCCCATGGCGGCGAGCGTGGCGATGACGTCGGTGAGGTAGTACTCGCCTTGCGAGTTGTCCGGGCTGAGGCGGCGCAGCGCAGGGCCCAGCAGATCGCGTCGGAACGCGTACATGCCCGTGTTGAATTCCTTGATCAACTGCTCTTCGGGGCTTGCGTCGCGTTGCTCGACGATGCGCAGCACGCGGCCGTCGCCCTTCTTCGAGGGGGCACGGACGATACGGCCGTAGCCGGTGGGATCGTCGATCTCGGAGGTGATGAGGGTGGCCGCGTACTCGTTGGACTCGTGCACATCCACCAGGGCTTCCAGCGTGTGCGCCTGCAACAGCGGGGTGTCGCCGGGCAGCACGATGACCGTGGACGAATCGTCGAGGTCGTCGCCGGGGAACGCGGACAGGCCCACCATCGCCGCGTCGCCGGTGCCACGCTGCACGGTTTGCTCGACGAACGTGACGTGCGCCCAGCCGGGCGCTTCCTCGTGCACCTTCTTGGTGACGCGCTCGGCCGCGTGGCCGACCACCACCACCGTGCGTTCCGGCGTGACCTGCTCGAGCGCGTGGATGACATGCATCACCATCGGCCGCCCACAGATGAGGTGCAGCGGCTTCGGCCTGGCCGAACGCATGCGGGTGCCTTCGCCAGCTGCCAGCACGATCGCGGAAACCGTCATGGTGTCGTTCTAGCGCGTGTGGACGATGCCGTGTGATTCACAGCGAGAATGGCGGGATGGACGCCGAGCCGACCGCCGCGTGGAGGCCGACCCAGGTTCGGCTGGACGACCTCGAGCGGTCCGTCGGCTACCAGTTCGCCGGCCTGCAGACGGTTGGCGCGGCGGCCCAGCCGGAACACGTGCAGCAGGTGCTCGCGGCAGCGGAACACGAGACGCGCCTCGGTCGGTGGGTGGTGTGCCTGCTGAGCTATGAGGCCGCCGAAGCGTTCGAGCCGGCCGTGCGTGCGGGCAAGCGGCACCCGCTGTTGCCGCTTGCTTGGTTCGCGTCCTTCGAACGACGCGAGACGGTTCCTCCCGTGGCGCCGCCGGTCGACGGTGCGGCGATCGATGACCGACGACGGGTGCACGGCAGCGGCTGGTATCGCAGCGGGGTGCAGACCATCCGGCACGCGATCGAGACCGGCGGGGTGTACCAAGTGAACCTCACCGACCGAGTGCACTGCACGCTGCACGGTGAGGTGCGTGACCTCTATCGGGCGATGGCCACCACCCAAGGCGGCGGCTACAACGCGCTGATCGAGTTCGAACACGTCGCGGTGGTGAGTGCCAGCCCTGAGCTGTTCCTGCAGGTGGACGGTGACATGGTCACCACGCGGCCGATGAAGGGCACACGGCGTCGCCATGGTCGGCCGGACGCGGACGCGCGGCGTGCCGCAGACCTGCTCGCTTCCGAGAAGGACCGTGCGGAGAACGTGATGATCGTCGACCTGCTGCGCAACGATCTGTCGCGGGTGGCGGTACCGGGCGGCGTGACGGTGCCCGAACTGTTCCGCGTCGAGCGCTACGAGACGGTGTGGCAGATGACGTCGACCGTGCAGGCCCGGTTGCGGCCGGAGGTCGGCCTGGTCGAGCTGCTGCAGGCCACCTTCCCGTGCGGTTCGATCACCGGGGCACCGAAGGTCGCGGCGATGCGGATGATCGATGATCTGGAGTCCACGCCGCGCGGTCTGTACTGCGGCTCGATCGGGGTGCTCGCGCCGGCGCTGCAGGGGCGCGGATCATCCACCTGGAGCGTCGCCATTCGTACTGCGGTCGTCGACGTCACGACGAGGGAGGTCGAGTTCGGCGCGGGTGGCGGCATCACCTACGACTCCGTGCCGGAGGACGAGGACGACGAGCTGGAGTCGAAGACCGTCGTCCTCGGCGGTGCGCGGCGAGAGTTCGCCCTGTTCGAGACCGTGCGGTTCGATGCGGACGGCGTGCACCACATGGACCGTCACCTGCGCCGCCTCGCGCTCTCCGCCGACTACTTCGGGTTCCAGTTCGACCCGCACCTGATCCGGCGTCAGGTGGCGGGCCTCACGCCGGTGACGGCGCTGCACCGCCTGCGGCTGACGCTCTCGCGTGTGGGCACGGTGGACGTGGAGGTGTTGCCGGTGACCCCGGCGGCGATGCCGGTGAAGCTGGGCGTCGCGGCCGAACGAGTGCGCTCCGACGACCCGTTCTGCTGCCACAAGACCACCAACCGCGCGGTGTACGACCGGGCCCGCGCCGCGCTGCCTGCGGTGGACGACGTGGTCATGGTCAATGAGCGCGGCGAGGTGGTCGAGACCACCATCGCCAACCTGCTGTACCGCCGGGCCGGGCGATGGTTCACGCCCCCGCTGACCAGCGGCGGTCTGCCGGGCATCGAGCGCGAGGTGCTGATCGAACGCGGCGAGGTGACCGAGCGCGTGCTGACCGTCGCCGAGCTGGCCGATTGTGAAGCGCTCGAGGTGGTCAGTGCACTGCGCGGCCGCCGGGCGGCGATACTCGTCGCATGAACGCCGAAGCGCTGGGCCGTCTGCGGGGGTTGCTGGGCAGCGACGCTCACCTGGTGATGGGCGTGGTCAACGTCACCCCGGATTCGTTCTCGGACGGCGGGCTGTTCCTCGCCGCCGACGACGCGGTGGCACACGGACGACGGCTGATGGACGAGGGCGCCGACATCGTGGACATCGGCGCCGAGAGCACCCGGCCTGGGGCCGCGCCCGTGTCGGTGCAGGACGAGCTCGCTCGGGTCGTTCCGGTCGTCCGGGAACTGGCGCTGGCCGGCGTGGTCGTCAGCATCGACACGCGCCATGCCGCGGTGGCGGAGGCGGCGCTCGACGCGGGTGCGGTGCTGGTGAACGACGTCAGCGGCCTGCGCGACCCGCGCATGGTGCAGGTCGCCGCCGTTCGCAAGGTGCCGGTGGTGATCATGCACATGCCGGTCGACGACCCGGCCACCATGCAGCAGCACACGAACTATGCAGACGTCGTCGCCGACGTCGTGTCGTTCCTTCGTGCGCAGGCCGAGGCCGCCCTGAGCGCGGGTGTGCCACAGGTGATCCTCGACCCCGGCATCGGTTTCGGGAAGACGGCCGAACAGAACGTCCAGTTGCTGCAGCGTCTGGAAGAACTGGTCGCGCTCGGTCACCCGGTGCTGGTGGGGGCGTCACGCAAGCGGTTCATCGATGCGCTGGCCGGCGCGCCCGATCCTGCGGAACGGTTGGCCGGCACGTTGGCCGCACATCTCGCCGCGGTCAGCCGCGGCGCACGCATCGTGCGTGTGCACGATGTCGCTGCCCACCGCCAGGCGTTGGCCGTGTGGCGGCATGTGTGGTTCCGGGGAGAGGGCTCGAACCCCTATATGCGGGACCAAAACCCGCTGTCCTACCATTGAACGACCCCGGAGCGTTTGCGCGCCACGATACCCCCCGATAGCGTTCCCCGAGCTATGGGTTCACTGATCAAGAAGCGCCGTAAGCGCATGCGCAAGAAGAAGCACAAGAAGATGCTCCGGCGCACGCGTCACCAGCGTCAACGCGGCAAATAAGCCAACGGCGCCGACGAGCGCCTTCTACACGTTCTTCGTCACCGACCGTCTGCAGTTTGCTGCGGGCGGTCGGCACGCGTGTGCACCACCATCGCCTCCGGCAGCGCCGAGGCGATGTCGTGGTGACCGTGGAGGAACCACGTAGCACCACTTCCCGCAAGCGTCGGTTGCACACCAGCAGCCACGCCGATTCGGTCGCGCCAGCGCGCCAGTTCGGGAACCACCGCGATCGCGGCGGGTTCCAGATCGTTCACACCGTCGGCGGTCGGGCCACCCAGCTCGTCCCATGCCCGGTACGCGGCCGGGGTACTGACACCGAGCGGGGGGATCACCAGCGTGATGTCGAGCGGGTGGAACGGCAGCGGGTCGATGATCTCGCCGATGCCGCGCACTCGAGCGCGGCCGCCGACGAGGCAGAAGCTGACGTCGGCCCCGAGGCGTGACGCGGCCAGCAGCTCCTGGGGTGTTCCCGTCCAGCCGGCCCAGCGCAGCACCGCCGCTGCATCGGCGCTGCCGCCGCCCAACCCGCCGCCGTGGGGGATCGCCTTGTGGATGTGCACCGCAGCCTCACGACCGGCGGCGCGCAACGCCTTCGCCACCAAGTTGCTGTCGTCCAGCGGTACACCAGCGGCGAACGGGCCGTCGGCGGTCAAGCCGCGGCTGGCGGGGTCGAAGGTGATGGTGTCGGCCAGGTCGAGGCTGATCATCTCCGCGTCGATGAGGTGGTAGCCATCGTCGCGGACGCCGGTGATGCGCAGCGACAGCGTCAGCTTGGCGGGGGCGAGAACGGATGCATTCACCGACCGGTGCTCCATGCTGCGGCCAAGTTGCCCCACTCGTACACGTCCAGTTCCTCGGGCCGACGCTGGCTGTCGATGCCTGCAGCTTCGAACACCGACGGCTCCACCACGCCGGCGAGCGAGCGCCGCAGCATCTTGCGGCGCTGGCCGAACGCTGTCCGCATGAGCGTGAACAATGCGTCGCGAGGCGCGTCGGTGGCCGGCGCCGGCCGGCGACGAATGTCGGCCAGCGAAGATTCCACGTTCGGTCGCGGCACGAACACGCTGGCGGGCACGTGGCCAGCGATACGGGCAGTTGCCCAAAACGCGACCTTCACCGAGACGGCCCCGTACTGAGGCGTGCGCGGTGCGGCGCAGAAGCGCTCGGCGGCCTCGCGCTGCACCATCACCAGCATGCGGTCGATCGCGGGCACGTCGTCCAGCAGGTCGCACACCAACGGGGTGGCGACGTTGTAGGGCAGGTTGGCCACCATCACCCACCGGTCGTGCCCGGCCAGCAGGTTGGCCCAGTCGGCCTTCATCGCGTCGGCCTCGACCACGGTGACGTTGGGCAGGTCGGCGGTGAGCTCGCGCAGGATCGGCACCACGCCCCGATCGACTTCGACCGCGAGTACCTGCGCGCCAGTTTCGGCCAGCGCGAGGGTCAACGAGCCGAGGCCGGCACCGATCTCCACCACGTTGTCGCCTGGGCCGACCTCGGCGAGGCGGGCGATGCGGCGCACGGTGTCGGCGTCGGCGACGAAGTTCTGGCCGAGATCGCGTCGAGGGCAGAGGCCGCCCCGCGCCAGCAGTTCGCCGATTGCGGCGCCGTTGTGCACTACCAGCTCCCACGCACGTCCATCCCCA
>CAZREK010000182.1:0-5400 GCA_964598965.1 uncultured Bifidobacterium sp.
CAAGCCGACGGGAGTGATCACTTCCGCCAGTGACCCGCAGGGGCGCCCGACCGCCGTCGACCTCGTGCCCTCCGAGCCGCGGGTGTACCCGGCGGGCCGCCTCGACCTCGACACGTCCGGTCTGCTGCTGATGACCAACGACGGCGACCTCGCCAACCGGCTCGCGCACCCCAGTCATGGCGTGGAGAAGGAGTACCTGGCGGAGGTGGAAGGGCACCCCACCCAAGGTGCGGTGCGTCGTCTGCGTGACGGCATCGAGTTGGACGACGGGATGACCGCCCCGGCGAAGGTGTCCCAACCGGACCCCGGTGTGCTGCGCATCGCGATCCACGAAGGGCGCAACCGTCAGGTGCGGCGCATGTGCGAGGCGATCGGTCACCCGGTGGTGCGGCTGGTACGCGTCCGCATCGGGCCCTTGCGCGACTCGACGCTGGCGCCGGGACAGTGGCGCGAGCTGACGGCCGCCGAGGTGCGCACGCTCGTGGAGGCTGCGGGCAGCAAGCGGCCGATACGCTGAAACACCGTGTCCATCGTGCGCAGGGCAAATGTCACCGGCCTCGGCCTGATCGGTGGGTCGATCGCGCGCGCCCTCACCGAGCGCGGCTGGCACGTCAGCGGTGACGACCAAGACGACGCACGCGTGGAACGTGCACGCTCGATGGGGCTCATCGCCGAGGCCGGGCTGGATCCCGCCGCTGAGGTCACGTTCGTCTGCACGCCGGTGCTGACGCTCGCCGATCAAGTGAAACGCGCCCTCGCCGAGACGACTGGGCTGGTCACCGATGTCGGCAGTGTGAAGAGCGCGCTGGCGAAGGCGATCGACGACCCTCGCTTCGTTGGCGGTCACCCGATGGCCGGTAGCGAACTGGAAGGTCTCGACGGCGCCGACGGCAGCATGTTCGAGGGTGCGGTGTGGGTGCTCACGCCCTCGGCCGCCACCGCGGACACCACGTTCGCCGGTGTGGCCGCCATCGTCGCCGACCTCGGCGCCGATGTGGTGGCGCTGCCCGCCGACCGCCACGATCAGGTCGTGGCGGTCATCAGCCACGTGCCGCACCTCACCGCCGCCACCCTCATGGGTCTCGCCGCCGATCGAGCCGAGGAACACGCCGCGCTCCTGCGTCTTGCGGCAGGCGGTTTCCGCGACATGACCCGCATCGCCAGCGGCCATCCGGCCATCTGGCTGGACATCTGTGCGGAGAACCGCGAGGCGATCGTCGGCGCGCTGGACGGTCTGATCGATGGACTGTCGGCGATGCGCGCGGTTGTCGAGCAGGACGACCGCGGCGAGTTGCATCGCCGCTTGTCCAAGGCTCGCGAGGCGCGGTCCAACCTTCCCAGCCGCGTCAACCAGCCGAGTGAGCTGGCGGAGATGCGCATCCCGATTCTCGACCGCCCGGGCAGCGCAGCCGAGATCTTCACGCTCGCCGCAGAGTTGGGCGTCAACATCGACAGTTTCGAAGTGGTGCACAGCGTGGAGGGCAACCGCGGTGTCGCCGTCATCCTGGTGGATGCTGCCAGCGCGGAGATGTACCGCGGCGGCCTGATGGCGCGCGGGTATCGCCCCGCGGTGCAACGGTTGAGCTGACATGCCCACACAGCAGATGGTGTACCGCGTTGCGCCCCGGCGCGAGCCGCTGGCCGCAGTGGTGGAAGTGCCCGGCTCGAAGAGCATCGCCAACCGTGCGCTGGTGTGCGCGGCGCTCGCGGACGGCGAGTCGGTGCTCACCCGTGTGCCGGACGGCGACGACACGGAGGCCATGCTGCACTGCTTGCGGCTGTTGGGTCTCGCGGTCGATCGCGTCGGCACGACCGTGACGATCGACGGCGGGCGAGGGCGACTGGTGCCTGGGCCGTTGACGTTGCCCACCCGGTTGGCGGGCACGACCTCCCGGTTCCTCACCGCTGTGGCCGCGCTCGGTCCGGGTCCCTACACGATCGACGGCGAGCCTCCGCTGCGCCGTCGGCCGATGGCGCCCCTGCACGAGGCACTAGCTGACCTCGGCGTGCGTGTCACGGCACTGGAGACCTCGGGCTGCCTTCCCGTCACGGTCGCTGGGCCGGTGGCGGTCGACGCCGCCGAGATCGCCATCGCCGGTGACGTCAGCAGCCAGTACCTGACCGCGCTGATGCTCATCGCCCCGTACCTGCGCAATGGTCTGCACATCCGGCTGACCACGGCGCTGGTCTCGAGGCCCTACGTGGAGATGACGGCCGCCGTGATGGCAGCGTTCGGCGTGCCCGACGTGGTGGTCGCCGACGACGAGATCCGCGTGCCGGCAGGCGCGTACGTTGCTCGCCAGTTCGACATCGAACCCGACGCCTCGAGCGCCTCGTATCCGTTCGCCGCAGCGGCGGTGTGCGGCGGATGGGTACGCATTCCCGGTCTTGTCGCCGGCTCGCTGCAGGGCGACGCGGAGTTCGCCTCGGTGCTGGCGGCGATGGGCTGCGACGTCGTCCGTGACGCTCATGGCACCGAGGTCCGTCGCTCCGGCACGCTGCACGGAATCGACATCGACATGGCGGACATCTCCGACCTAGTGCCGACGATGGCGGTCATCGCGCCGTACGCCGATTCACCGGTCGAGGTGCACGGAGTGGGCTTCATCCGCGCCAAGGAGAGTGATCGCTTGGGCGACCTGTGCGCGGAACTGCGTCGTGCCGGGGTCGACGCGGTCGAACTGCAGGACGGGCTGGTGGTGCAGCCGGGTGCACCGCACGCGGCGCGGCTGGGCACGCATCACGACCATCGGCTGGCGATGGCGTTCGCCGTGCTCGGTCTCGGCCTCACCGGCGAGGAGTCCATCGAGGTGGAGAACCCCGGCGTCGTCAGCAAGAGCTGGCCGCACTTCTGGTCCAGCCTGGAGGCCTTGACATGACCGTTGTCGATGTCGCCGCGTTCGATGTGGATGGCACGCTCACCACTCGGGACTGTGTCCGCCCCTTCCTCGTGTCCGTCGGCGGCTGGCACGGGGTGATCTTCGCCGTTCTTCGTCGACCCTTCACCTCGCTGCGCGCAGCGGTTCGTCGTGATCGCGACGCGTTCAAGACTGTCTTGGTGGGCGGTGTGCTGCGCCGCCGCCCGATCGCCGATGTCGACGCAATCGGGCGCCAGTTCGCCGACCTCGTGGAGCGCGAGTGGTTGCGGCCGGACACAGTGGCACGCTGGCGCTGGCACCAACGTGCTGGGCACCGGATGGTCCTGGTGTCGGCGTCGCTGGCCCCGTACCTGCGCCCGCTCGGCGCCAAGCTGGGAGCGCACGCCGTGCTGTGCGCCGAGCCGAAGCGCGACGGAACGACGTACGGGGACGGACTCGAGGGTGCCAACTGTCGGCGCGCCGAGAAGGTCCGTCGCCTCGACGCGTGGCTCGCTGCGGAAGGGCTGTCCCAGGCGACCTTGTGGGCCTATGGCGACAGCACGGGCGACACGGAGTTGTTGGCGCGCGCCGACCACCCACTGTGGGTCAAGGGCATCGTCGTGCCGGCGGAGCCGGCAGGGGTGGCTTCGTGATCAGGGGACTGCTCCGCGAAGCTCGCCCGAAGCAATGGGTCAAGAACATGCTGGTGTTCGCCGCGCCCGGCGCCGCCGGGGTGCTCGACGACTGGTCGTCGTTGGCGCCCACGCTGGTGGCCTTCGTCGCCTTCTGTGCGGTCAGCAGCGGCACGTACTACTGGAACGACATCCACGACGTCGAGGCCGACCGCAAGCACCCCACGAAGTGCCGACGCCCGATCGCGTCCGGCGAGGTGCCGCTGGGCGTGGCGAGGGCGGTGGGGACACTGCTGTTGCTGGGCGGCAGCGGCCTGGCGTTCGTCGTGGACTGGCGGCTGGGTCTCGTGGTGGTCGGCTACGTCACGCAGACCACGCTGTACAGCCTGTTCCTCAAGCACGTCGCGGTGATCGATCTGGTTGCCGTGGCCAGCGGGTTCCTCCTACGTGCCATCGGCGGTGCCGAGGCCACCCACGTGCGGATGAGCACTTGGTTCCTGTTGTGCACCTCGTTCGGATCGCTGTTCATCGTCACCGGCAAGCGGTTCGCGGAGCTACGCGAGTTCGGCGACGACTCGCGCACGCGGGCGACGCTGGAGGACTACACCATCGGGTTCCTGCGCACTGTTCTGTCGGTGGCGGTGAGCGGCACGATCGTGACGTACTGCATGTGGGCGTTCGAGGTTCGCGAGCTGTCGGGCAACTCGTGGCCGTTCTACGAGTTGTCGATCGTGCCGATGTTGATCGCGTTGCTGAGGTACGTGTTGGTCTTGGAGCAGGGCCACGGCGCTGCTCCGGAGGAAGTGTTCATGGCCGATCGCTGGTTACAAGCGATGGGCCTCGTCTGGATCGTGGTGTTCGCCACGGGGGTGTACGTCGGATGACGAAATCATTGGAAGAGCTGACCGCAGCGGTTGCCGAGGTGGAGGGCTGGATGAGCCCTGACCAGGCGCAGCGTCTGTACCACGCCGCCGCGGCATCGCGGCCAGGGGAGCAGATCGTGGAGATCGGCAGCTTCCGCGGGCGCAGCACGATCGTGCTCGCAGGCGGGTCGCCCGATGGTGTCGCCGTCGTGGCCATCGATCCCCATGCCGGCAACGACCGTGGCCCTCAGGAGTTCGAGGGCTACGAGGCCGAGGCCAGCGAGGACCACGAGGTGTTCAACGCCAACCTCGCCGCGGCAGGCGTCGCCGACAAGGTGCGCCACGTCCGCAGGTTCTCCGACGCGGCGCACGCCGACGTCGAGGGCGCGATCGACGTGCTGTACATCGACGGCGCGCACCGCTTTGCGCCCGCACGCAAGGACATCCGTGAGTGGGGTGCTCGCGTGCGTCCTGGCGGCACGATGCTGATCCACGACTCGTTCTCTTCGATCGGCGTCACGCTGGCGATCATGCTCGAGTTGTCGGCGGGCCGTCGGTTCCGTTATGTCGGCCGGTCGCGTTCGCTCACCGAGTTCCGCGCCGATCTCGACCCCGCCGTTCGTAGCCGCCTGATGAACGGGCTGCGCCTTTGCGCACAGCTGCCGTGGTTCGTGAAGAACGTCCTGGTGAAGGTGCTGATCTCGGCCAAGCTCGGCGGTCTGTTGGAGAAGATCACCGGTCGTCCGGCCGAGTGGCCGTACTGATCCGACCCCTCAGGCCGAAGAACACGCCCGACGCGGCCAGCACCGTGTAGGCAAAGAAGAACGCCGCGTACGGACGCGCGGTGCCATCGAACGAGTTAGCAGCGACACCACCGATCAGAGCGCCACCGGCCGCGGTGACGGTGGCGATGACGCTCGATGTCGTGCCCGCGATGTGTGGCAACGGGGCCATGGCCAGCGCGTTGCTGGTGGGGTTGACGCTCTGTGACAGCGCGATGGCGATCACCCAGCTGGCCAGGAACAGCCAGAACGGTGGGTACCCGTC
>CAZREK010000183.1:0-5304 GCA_964598965.1 uncultured Bifidobacterium sp.
ATGTCCCAGGCCGCTATGTCGGCAGGATCATCGTCGTCTCGCTGACACTCGACCTGGAACTGCTATGCGACTCCAGGTAGACGGCGTCTCCAAGTCGTTCGGAGAGCGCACTTTGTTTCGGCCGACAGACTTCGAAGTACAGGCGGGTGAGATGGTTGCCCTGACCGGCCCGTCCGGCAGCGGCAAGTCGACGCTGCTGTTCATCATGTCCGGACGCCTTCTTCCCGACTCGGGATCCATCCGATTCGTGCACGCAGGCGCTACCGCGCCCGTCGACCCTGCGCAGGTCGCTTGGATCCCACAGGGGAACAACCTGCTTCCGACACGCACGGTCCTGGACAACGCTGCGCTGGGCGGACTCGGCCATGGTCTGCGCCGGAGCGACGCATGCGACGCAGCTCGGCGCGCTCTGGATCTCGTCGGGATCAGTCCAGCACTCCACCACACCGCCGCGCGACTGTTGTCAGGTGGCGAGCAACAGCGGGTCGCCGTCGCTCGCGCCTTGTGCTCCGGCCGCCCGATGATCTTCGCCGACGAGCCAACCGGTCATCTTGACGCAACCAACACCGCGGCCGTGGTGGAGGCGCTCCGGGCCGCTGCTAACGATGGCGCGGGTGTAGTCGTTGCGACGCACGACTGGACAGTTGCTCGATCCTGCGATCGGTCTATCACGTTAGACGGTACTTCAGGCGTGGCGACATGACCGGTCGCCGCGGCGCATGGCTCCCCAGCGAACTGGGAACCGAAGGCATTCGTAACCTGCTCGCCCGCGGTTCCAAACTGATGGCCGCGGCACTTCTCGCGGTGGCGATCGGTTCTGCACTGTCCCTTTGGGCCTTGCTGGAGTGGCGAGGGCTGCAGCGTGAGATATCCGGCCTGACCGCAGACGGCTGGTCGATGTATGTCGTCGAAGTGCAACCCGGATCTGCGAACGGTATCGATGCCTCGACCTGCGAGTCCTTGGCACGAAACTCCCGCGTTGCGCGAACGATAGGCCTGCGCGCCCGGACGCTCGAGCACTTCAGCGAGATTGGTGTTCGTTCAGTTCCGGTCGTTGCAGTCGGCAGCGCGAACGGAATCGGCCTTCGGCCACCGACACTGCCTGGGGCAATTCCGGTGATGGTCGGAGCGGACCTCGAATCTCTCCTGTCGGGCACTCGCTGGCTTACCGCGGAGGACGGCACGAAGTACGAGATCACCGGGCGCGTACCATCTGACCTCAACGCCCTCGATCTGTCCGGAAGCATCGTCATTGTCGAGCGCTTACGATGGCCGACCACGCCGCTCAAGCAGTGCTTCGCAGAAGCCTTTCCATCGGCCTCCGAAGACTCCGGCGGACTTGTCGGGAGTTCTGTGGGCGCAGACACAGTCGACCTGTTGACGAGGCGTACACACGCCACGGTCGGCGACCACCCGTACCATCGATTTCTGTCGAGGCCCGGCCGTCGTGTCTACCTCTTCGCCGGAGTTGTCGTGGGGGCTGTCATCGGAGTCGTCATGCGCTCACGTTCGAGCGAGATCGGTACATACAGGATCACCGGGGCTTCGTCGACGCAGATCGTCCTCTTGCTCGGGATTGAGACGTCTATCGTGCTGGGCATCTGGTTGATGTCGTCGTTCCTTGGTAGCTGGATGATCGAACTCGTCGCCGACGTTCCAGCGTTGGCGACATGGCGATCCCAGGTTCACGCGGTTGCCGCCGCGGCTTTCATCGCCGGCCCGACCGCGCTGTACTACGCGCGCAAGGATGTGTCGATGATGTTGAAGGATCGCTAGCACTAGTAGTGGCGGTCGGATTGTCGGTTCTTCGGAAATCCGCGGGGTGTGATGGCGCCGAGAGGTCCGAGTTGGGTGGGCAGGCGCAGAGCCATGACCTGACCCGGTAGTTGCGGAACGGGCGCGCCCCGAACGCGACCCTCTTGACGCGCTTGATAAGGCTGCTCAACGCCTCTGTCGGCCCTTTGGTGATGCGGGCGACAATCCGGGCGAGGATCGATCTGGTTCCGCCAGCGGGCGCAGCGTGCCGGCGAGTGAGTGGACCTCGACCGGCATTGAGGTGTCCGCCAAATAGTCGATCAACAATCTTTGCAACAAACTGGCCGCTGCGTCGGGGGGCCGACGATCGTGTAGAGTTCACTTGGCTGCACTGTACGATCGGTTACGCTGCGAGACCGGTGCCGGGACATGCTGTTCTGGGTGTGCGGGTTGCGGGTCGAGCCGTTCGAGGAACTGCTCGGCGGCGCTCGCTTCGTTCCAGCGGGTGCGGGCGAGCGCCTGTCGCAGCGCTGACTCCCAGTGTTCAGCGGGGTGGTCAGCGAGGGCTTGCATGATCGTCGGCGAGTGCGAGGACAAGATGCGTCGACGCTCGGGCGGCAACTGTACGAGACGGTCGGACCACCAGCGGCCGGTGTCGCGTGACGCTGGGTTGAGTTGGCCGAGGAAACGCATCGCGGCGTCGGGTCGTGTCCAGTCGGTGGCGCTGTGCGCGCGTTGCACGGTGGGGGCGATGACGCTGTTGTCGATTGCGGCGAGCCGGTTGAGGATGTGGTGGTGCGTCCCCTCGAGTGCTGCACGCGTCGAAGCGGGCATCGCCAGCAACTGTCGGTCCCACCATTGCTGCAGCGCGAGGGTGCGCCGGTCGAGGTCGCGGGCAGTTTCGCGTTCGGGGGTGTTGGCGAGCCAGCGGTCTTGGACGCGGTGGGCGGATTGCTCGCCATCGGCGTTGCGGACGATCGCGGCCGCAAACGCGTTGTCGGTGCTGAGGTGGCCGAGGCCGAGTTCGTCGTGCAGGTGGCCGTCTTGGATGATGTGGGCGTGGTTGGCGGTGCGGCCGCGGGTCATGCCGACGTAGAGGCTGGCGGCTTGGGTGCGCGGGGTGACGATGGTGTGGGCGGTGTCGGTGGTGCGGCCTTGTGCGCCGGCGATGGTGACGGCGTAGGCCAGCTCGACGTGCGAGTCGAGGTAGTCGGGGGTGAAGGTGACGGTGGATCGGTCGCAGGTGTGGCGGGCGGTGACGCCGTTGGCCGTGTGGCCGGTGATGATCCAGGTGTCGCGGTTGAGGACTCGCCGCCCGGCGCTGTTGCGGATCTCGCAGGTGTTGTGCCGTGATTGCACGAGGTCACCGATTCGTAGCTGGCAGCCGGAGCGTCCGTTGCCGATCTGCTCACCGATGCGACCGTGGTCGACGAGGGCCTGCTGGCACAGCGCGGAGACTTCGCTGGCGTCGTGGTTGGTGTCGACGACGATGATCGACTCCCGTCCTGCGAGTGTGTCGGCCACCCAGGCGGCGACCGTGTGCTCGTGGGCATGCGCGGCGGTCGTGCCGTTGAGTCGACCGTTGGTGGAGTAGAGGTCGGTGATGTCGGGGTGTCGTGCGCGGAGTTGTTTCGAGGCGTCGCGTTCCCATTGGTCGTGGAAGCGGCGTACCGCGGTCATCTCCACGGTCGAGTCCAGTGCTGCGAGGTCACGCAGCAGGCCACCGGCGGCGGGTGCGCTCATCTGTGCGTAGTCGCCGACCAGGCCGATTCGGCAGCCGTGAGCTTGCGCGTGGCGGGTGAGCCGATCGAGGGTGAAGGTCGGCACCATCGATGCCTCGTCGACGAGCATCAGACTCCCGGGCGCGATGTGCACTGCGCCGGTTTCCCACATGGCGATCGTGTCTGCCGCGAGGCCGGTCTCCTCGGTGACCACTCGGGCGGCGGCAGCCGACAGGCACAGCACGGTCACCTCGCGTTGGGCGTGCTGGTAGGAGGCGGCGACAGAGCGCAGCATGGTGGTCTTGCCCGCGCCTGCAGGGCCGATCACGGTCACCACCGCGGTATCGCCGGCACACAGCGCCTCGACAGCAGCGACCTGGTCGTCACCCAACCCACCCTCGGGCGTCGCCCCTACTCGGAACGGGGCGGGCGAGTGCGCGGCCTTCAGCACGCGGGCTTCGGCGTCGAGGATCGACGGTGCGGTGAACTTGGTGCGATCAGGCTGCCGGTAGGTATCGTCGCGATCGGGTTCCAGGTTCGTGCACCGGTCGACGACGCGCTCGACCTCCATCTCGATCACCTCCGGGGTGATCGTGTCGATCCGCCGAGCGACCTCGGCGTACACGTGGGTGAGGGTCCACCACGCCCGCTGACCGACCAACGCGTCGAGCACCTCGCCAGCGAGCGCATCACCTGCCGGCAGCCGTCCCCCCGACGACGCGACAGCGGGGTCCAGCGCAGACAGCACCGCGGCGTGTTCGGCGTCGCTGACCTGCGCCCGCCACCTGGCGTGCAGATCCGTCCCGACACCGTCGGCGGTCTTTGACAAACGCGACCTCAGCGTTGCCCGCTCGAGGATCGCCTGACGTTCACGGCGTGACGGCTCGCAGCCATGCTCGGCGCGCCACTCGGCGAGCAAGGCGTCAGCCAGTTGCGTCACTTGATCGGTGCGGCTGGAGAACCGGCGACGCACCGCCTCGGGCACACCGGCGATCTCGCGCATCAGCACCCGTTCGCCGGCGCCGGGCATCGTCCATGCGACACCGAGCCGCTCGGTGAGCAGCTGCTCCAGGCGCGACCCGTACAGCGCGCCCGCTGCGTGCGCGTGCGCGTAGATCGCCTGCCCATCCAAGGTGCGCCACTTCCCATCCGCGCAACGCACCCGGTTCAAGATCGCGCAATGCGTGTGCAACTGCGGATCACCCACCCGGTCACGAGTCGTCTGTCGCGCGGTGCGATGCCGGAACTTGGCGACCACGAATCCGTCAGTATCCACCCGGCGCACCCCGCCACGCCCGGCACGGGCATGCCTCGCGTTCGCGTCCAGATACGCGAGCCCGTCATCCACCGCCTGATCGTGAGCCTCGACGATCACTCGCCGGGTCTCGTCGTCGGCCAACGCCCACAACACCGACACCGACTTCGACGGCGAGAACGTCACGTCCAACGCAGCGATCTGCTCCAACACCTGCTCGCGGCCGGTGCCCTGATGAATCACCCGCTGCACACCAAGGCGCTCACCCAACCTCACCAGCTGGCGCGGCCGGCCCGTGGCCAGGTCGATCCGGAACGGCACCGACCGCGGATCGACGAACATCCCGTACAGGCACTCCATGTCCTTCGCGTCGACCTCGCCGGCTAGGCCGAGCACGCCCAGACCCCGACCCGCCCACACGCCGGCGGCCTCGCCCGAGCCGGTGTAGTAGTCGTGGCGATCACGCGCCACTGCCGACGTCAGGTACTCGTACCCCGACCCAGCGCTGATCTTGCCCACCGTTGCAACCATGACCGCACGATCAAGCCCACATCGACCACCCCCGAATCAACC
>CAZREK010000184.1:0-2864 GCA_964598965.1 uncultured Bifidobacterium sp.
GGACACTCAGATCACGCCGGTTACACAAAATTCCTGACAGACCCGAAGGCGGCAACGACGATGGAACCCTCCGACACCAAGGGGCCAGACATCATGTCCCGACGCGCATTCCTCGCTGTCACCGCAAGCGTGGCCGTGGGAGCTCTAGTTGCATGTGACGGCGACGACGATCGTGAGACCAGCGGAAGCCAGCCCCCGCGCAGCGACGGTGCAGGCAACCCCGGAACCACAGCGCCAGGTTCGTCGCTAGCTACCGCCCCCGATGGTCCAGTGAAGCGTGGCGGCGCCCTCAAGGTCGGCGTGATCGGCGACGGTCGCGACATTCTCGACGGCCAGCACGCTGCGACGAAGGCCGATCAAGTCCGTTTGATGCTGCAGTTCGAACCGCTCGCCCACTACGACACGGCCGGGAACATCTCCTACGAGCACGGCCTCGCCGAAACAATCGAGATGGCCGATACCGGCCACTACATCATCACCGTCAAATCACACGCCAAGTTCTCAGACGGCAGGAACATCACCGCAGCAGATGTCGCGTACTCGATCCGCCGACGGCTCGACGAGACCAGCCCGGCGTACAGCGCCACTCTCGCCGCGCTGATCACCACAGAGTCCATCTCCGTGAGCAGCGACCGGTCAGTGGTTGTCGAATTGTCGGAGCCAGATGTGACGTTCCTTGACGCCATGGCTGACTACATGATGACCATCGTCCCCGACGGGTACACCAGCGACATATCCGACCCGGCCACCCAAATCGGAAGCGGACCATTCGTGCTCACCGAGTTCACCCCGGGACAACGCTCGATCCACCATCGCAACCCGGACTACTGGTGGAACGCCGACCACCCCTACCTCGACGAAATCCGAATCATCGACTACGCCGACCAAACCGCACTCATCGACGCCCTGACAAACCGGCAAGTCGACGCCATCATCGACATCCCCCATGACCGTGCCGGCGAGGTCGCCGCTCTCGACGGCATCACACTGCTCGACGCACCCACCGGCTCATGGGTCACGATCACCATGGCAATCGATCAAGCCCCGTTCGACGATCCCGACGTCCGCGAAGCCCTGCGGCTCATCGCCGACCGAGAAGCTCTCGTCGAAACCGTTGTCCACGGGTACGGCACCATCGCCAACGACCTCTGCAGCCCCCTCGACCGCAACTACGCCAGCGACATCGCCCAGCGGCCACACGACCCCGACAAAGCCCGCGAACTACTCACCCGCGCCGGCCATGCCGATCTGACCCTCGAGCTCTACACACCCGACGACACACCAGGACTCACCGAACTCGCCACCGCCTACGCCGCTCAAGCAGCCGAGGCCGGCGTCACCATCAAAGTCATCACTCTTCCCGGACCCCAATACTGGGGCGCCGACTACACCCGGCGAGCATTCGCCACCGACTACTGGCCCACACGCCCCTACCTCGTCCAAACGGCCCTCGGCAGCCTCCCCACATCCCCCTACAACACCACCCACTGGCCACCCTCCGGTAGCGACTTCGACGACCTGCACCACCAGGCCATCACCACCGACAGCGCGCAACAACGCCACGACGCCATCCACAAGATGCAGCAAGCCGAATGGGACCAGGGGGGTCACATCATCCCCTTCTTCCACCACCTCCTCGACGCACACACCACTGACCTGCGTGGACTCACCGGCCAACCGTCCCAACTCAACTTCAACCACTACGGTCACGGAATGAAACGAGTCTGGCTCGACCGCGACTAGGACGAACTCACCCTGACTCGGCTACCCGCGAGCGGGCAGCTCGCCCGTGGCGAGCAGCACCTCGAACGCGGCTTCGTCCAGGATGGGCACGCCCAGGTCCTGCGCCTTGGTCAGCTTGCTGGCACCCGGCTCGGCGCCGACGACGACGGCGAACGTCTTCGCACTCACGCTGCCCGGGCTCTTGCCGCCGCGGTCCTTGATCGCTGCCTCGGCGGCCTCACGCGAATAGCCGGCCAGCGTGCCGGTGACCACGATCGCCTTGCCCGCCAGGTTCTGCGGCAGGCGGCTGACCTCCACTCGACCGAAGTCCACGCCCGCGGCGCGCAGCTTCTCCACGAACTCGCGGTTGGCCGGCACCGCGAACCAGCGCACGATCGAGCTGGCGATGATCGGGCCGACGCCGTCGGTGGTGGACAGCTCGGCCTCGCTCGCGGCCATGATCGCGTCGAGCGTGCCGAAGGCGCGGGCCAAGCTCTCGCTGGCCGATGGGCCCAGGCCCTTGCACCCCAGCGCAGTCAGCACGCGCGGCAGCGGGCGCGACTTGGAGGCCTCGATGGCCGCCAGCAGGTTGTCGGCCTTCGTGTCGCCCCACTTGTCCAGCGTCAGCAGCTGCTCGCGGGTGAGCGAGTAGATGTCGCCGGCATCGGCGACCAGGCCGGCATCGCTGAGCTGGAACACCGTGCTCTCGCCCAACCCCTCGATGTCCATCGCTCCACGCGACGCGAAGTAGATGATCCGCTGGTCGCGCTGGAACGGGCAGGACGGCTCGACGCAGCGCGTGTCGGCCTCGCCCTCCGGCCGCACCAGTTCGGTCTGCAGTGGGCACGGGCACAGCGTGGGGAACTGCCAGGCCGGCAGACCCTCGGGGCGCAGCGACAGCACGGGGCCGACGACTTCAGGGATGACGTCGCCGGCCTTGCGCACCACCACCGTGTCGCCGGGGCGCACATCCTTGGCCGCCACCTGGTCCTGGTTGTGCAACGTGGCCATCGACACGGTGGAGCCGCCGACGAACACCGGCTCGAGCACCGCGTACGGAGTCGTGCGCCCGGTGCGACCGACCGACACCTCGATCGCGGTCAGGATCGTGGTGCGTTCCTCCGGCGGGAACTTGAACGCGA
>CAZREK010000184.1:2964-5290 GCA_964598965.1 uncultured Bifidobacterium sp.
ACCTCGATCGCGGTCAGGATCGTGGTGCGTTCCTCCGGCGGGAACTTGAACGCGATCGCCCACCGGGGCGCACGCGACGTGAAGCCGAGCACTTCGCGTTGGGCCAGCGAGTCGACCTTCACCACGACGCCGTCGATCTCGTAACCGAGCGCGTGCCGCTGCTGCTGGCGAGCGCTGCAGTACTCCACGATCTCGGCCAGCGAGTGCACCACCTTGATCGTCGGGTTCACCGGGAAGCCCAGCCCGTTGAGGAACTCGAGCGTCTCGTGGTGCGAGGTGAACTCGGGGCCACCGACGACCTCACCCAACTGGTAGCTCCAGAACGCAAGACCGCGCGCCGCAGTCACCGTCGGGTCCTTCTGGCGCAAGCTGCCCGCACCGGCATTGCGCGGGTTCACCGGCACCGGCTCGGGCTTGCGGCCGGCCGCCACACGCTCTGCGTTCTCGCGTTCCTTGGCCGCCTTCAACCGCTCGAATGCCTCGATCGGCAAGTAGACCTCGCCGCGCACCTCTAGCACCGGCGGCGCGCCCTTCAACTGCTTGGGCACATCGGCGATGGTGGCCACGTTGAGCGTGACGTCCTCCCCCACTCGCCCGTCGCCGCGGGTCGCGGCCTGCACCAAGCGGCCGCCCTCGTAGCGCAAGCTCATCGCCAAGCCGTCGATCTTCGGCTCGCACACGAAGTCGGTGGGCGCACCGGCCAGCCCCTTGGCGACGCGCTCGCCCCACGCCTGCAACTCGGCGACGTCCATCGCGTTGTCCAGGCTGGTCATCGGCACGCGATGCACCACCTCGGTGAACGCGGTCGACAACGAACCTGCACCCACCTGCTGCGTGGGCGACGAGGCATCCACCAACTCGGGGTGTTCGGCTTCCAGCGCGGCGGCCTCACGCACCAGTAGGTCGTAGTCGGCGTCGCTGATCTCCGGCTCGTCGAGCGCGTAGTAGCGCTCGTTGTGGTGGGCGATCTGGCTGCGGAGATCGGCGAGGCGCTCGGCGGGCGTCATGCGGACAGTGTCGCCGGTTTCAGTGCCGACGTGCCAGCACCGCCACGAAACCCACCAACGACAACAGCGGCCCGGCCAGGCAGAACATCGCTCCAGCGGAGTAGTTCACGTCGAGACCGGACGGCACCGCCAGGTTCTCCGCCCGCTGCACCATCGCGAGGAGCAGATGGAACACGCCGGCGCTGAACAGCACGCCAAGGCCGGCCGCCCAGCGGGTGAAGCGGCCGATGGCGCACAGAGTTGCCAGCAAGAGCACCGCGATCGTGGCCAGGACAGCCACGTCGCGGCGCTCGAGCAGCAACGTGATGGTGTTGTGCTGGCCGACCGACCACGCAACCGCGTTGCCGACCAGCACGGTGGACCCGGACACCTCGCGACCCCCTACCGACAGCAACGGCAAGAACGCGCCCACGAGCGCGATCAACGAACCGGCACCAGCGGTGACGGCCCAACCGTTGAGACGACGGATGTCGACAGGTGCCATTCGGATCAGCGGCGGCGCTTGGAGATAGCGACGATGTTGCCGGCAACGGCGACGATCGCGCCCAACAGCACCACATACAAGCCGGGGCCAGAGCTGAACTTCAGGCCGTACACGTCGGCCAGGTCCTTGGCGTCGCCCAGGTCACCGATGTCGGCCAGCGCGATGAACACGGCGAGGACCTCGAACACCAGAATGGTGATGGCGACGGCCAGCACGCGCTTGGCCGCGAGGAAGGTGATGCCCGCACCGATGGCGAGCAGCGCGAAGAACACGAACGCCGGACCGTCCTTGCTGTCACCACCCGAGGAGGAGAAGCCGTTGAACTTCTCGCCCTCAATCGTGAACCAGTTCAGCGCGGAGCCGACGATCAGCAGCAGGCCACCGGCGAGGCACAGGTAGCCCGCCATCGGCACCGCGGGACGCGGCGGCTTCTGCGCGACTTGCGGATACTGCGCATAGCCGGCGGGCGGGGCTCCGTAGGCCGGCGGAGGCGGAGGAACCGCCCCAGCCTGCGGAGGCGTCGGGAGTTGAGGGTCTGTTCCGAAGTCGCTCATGGCGGCGACTCTAGACGGCCGCGGATCAGGCGCCGAGCACCCACTTGGACGCGGCCGCTTGGTCGCGCACCCGTAGCCCGACCTCGGCTGCAATGCGGTGCACGCGTTCGGCCACCGACGGTGAATGCGCGGCCAGCCCGCACTCGGGCGTGACGATCGCTTGCTGGCGCAGCAGCGCCGGGTCGGCGCCACGCTTGACGAGTTCGCACCACAGCTCGGACAGCTGACGCCACGGGCGCTCGGCCGACACCGTCACCGGCCCAGCCGTGGGCACCACGCCC
>CAZREK010000185.1:0-5279 GCA_964598965.1 uncultured Bifidobacterium sp.
GCACCGGGCTGGCCTTGGCCGGTGGCAGCGAGGCGGACAAGTCGGCGGCCATCGCCGGCATGCGCCGCCTGAACCGAGCTGCTGCCGAGCAACTGCAGGCGCTGGGCGATGCCGTGCATGCGGTCACCGACGTCACCGGCTACGGCCTGGCCGGCCATGGCTGGGAGGTTGCCGAACGCAGCGGTTTGCGCGTGGTGGTGCACACCGACGGCATCGTTGCCTACCCCGGAGCGCGTGAAGCCGCCGATCGCGGTGTGCGCACGGGCGGCGACCGTCGCAACCGCGACTACGTCGCCAGCGTGGTGCAGTCGACCGCGACGGCCACGGGCGAGGCGCTGTGCTTCGACCCGCAGACGTCGGGTGGCTTGTTGGCCGCGGTCGAACCCGCGGCGGTCGCTGCGCTGGGCGACGGTTGGTGGCAGGTCGGTGTCGCCGAAGCCGGGCAGCCGGGGATCGTGTTGCGCTGATGGCCGGACGGGCCCCCACCCGAGCGATCGAGAAGGAGCTGTGGGCCGAGGGCTTCGACGTCATCGTCGGCATCGACGAGGTCGGTCGGGGCGCGTGGGCCGGCCCGCTGATGGTGGGTGCCGCGATCCTGCCGCGCGACAAACGGGTCAACGGAGTGCGCGACTCCAAGATGCTGACCGAGAAGCACCGCGAGCAGTTGTTCGACAAGGTGGCGGCCTGGTGCGAAGCGTGGGCGGTGGGTGCCGCGACGCAACAGGAGTGCGACGCGCTGGGTATGGCCGCTGCGCAGAAGCTGGCCGCCGAGCGAGCGATTCATGCGTTGGGCCTGCGGCCCGATGCAGCCGTGGTGGACGGCAAGTGGGACTTCGTGTCGCCGCACGTGCGTCACGTGGAGATGCGGGTCAAGGCCGACCGTGTCTGCTTGTCCGTGGCGGCCGCCAGCATTCTCGCCAAAGTCACCCGCGACCGCATCATGCGAGCAGAGGCGGAGCACTACCCGGCGTGGAGCTTCGACACCAACAAGGGTTACCCGTGCACGCTGCACAAGGCTGCACTGCAGGCCTACGGGCCGAGCGCCATTCACCGCCGTAGTTGGGTGTTCATGGAGCACTACGTGCCGTGGCCAGGTGTGCAACCCGCTCGCGCTCCGGAGCAACCGACCCTGTTCTAGGGTCGTTGGCTGATGTCATGTTGGATGTGATCGTCATCGGTGCCGGGTTGGCCGGCCTGCGCGCCGCCGCCGACCTTGTTGCCAGTGGCGCCGACGTGGTGGTGTTGGAGGCGCGCGACCGCGTCGGTGGGCGCGTGTGGAGTCATCACTTCGCCGATGGGCAAGTCGCCGAGCGCGGTGCCGAGTTCATCGACGGCTCTCACCGCGAGGTGCTGGCGTTGGCCGCCCAACTGGGCCTGCAGCTGACCACCCGTGACAACGCCACCGACACGCGTGCGGTGTTGGTGGACGCCGGTGGACGTGCCGTGCCGTATCACCTGCATGCCACGTTGGCCGAGGGCTGGGCACTGTGGGAGGCGGCACTGGCGACGCTGCGCCCCACGGACGACTTCGAGGCCGGCACGTTGCAGGCGCTGATCGACGGTCTAGGTGCCTCTGCAATCGCCCGCTTGGTGATCGGGCGTGAGGTGCGTACCGAGTACATGTTGCCGCCCAGCGAAGTCAGCCAACGCTTCGCAGCTCAGCTGGCGGCGGTGCAGGTGCCTGCCGAACGTGAACGGCACCGCATCGTCGGCGGTAACGATCAGCTGGCGCGGCGCCTGGCGGCAACGCTGGGGGAGCGCGTCCGGCTTTCCACGCCGGTCCGCTCGATCGGGCCCGATGGCCGCGTCGAGCTGGCGAACGGCGAGCACTTGCACGCAAAGGCGGTGGTCGCCGCGGTGCCGCTACCGGTGCTGGGTCGCCTGTGGCCGGCGATGCCGCGCGAGCTCGGCGCCGTGTCCTACGGCGTCGGCGGCAAGATCAGCATCCAGTTCCGTCGGCGCGTCTGGCGGGACTACGGGCGCAACGGCACCGTGCTCTCGGACCGCCAATGGGGCCACCTGTGGGAGACCACCGACGACCAAGCCGGCGATGCGGGCATCATCACCAACCTCGCGGCATCGCACGACGGCGCCGCGTTCGTCGCGCTGCCGGAGTCCGTGGACCGCGTGTTGGCCGAGATCGAGCGGCTGTTCCCTGGTGCCAGGGGATTGGCCGGCGAGCGGGTACTCACCGACTGGACCGATGACCCGTGGTCGTTGGGGTGCTACGCGTGCTTCGGCCCGGGACAATGGGCGGCTGCGCAGGACGCGCTGCACGATGCCCATGGTGCGATCTGGGTGGCGGGTGAGCACGCAGACGGCCACGCAGGGTTCATGGAAGGCGCGTTGCGCAGCGGGGCGCGAGTGGCGGCGAAGATCGGCGCCGGGTGACCGACGCTGCCCGGGTCAGGCGTCGGCTTCGACGACCGTGATGACGAACTTGCCCTCGGGGTTGATCTGGCACACGCCCTCGATGGTGCCCGGCTGGGTGAACCGCATCGCCAGCGTCTGACCGGCCATCACGAAGAACGGGCCGATCATGTAGTCGCGGATGTCGTCGTTGTCGATTCGGATGGACTCGCCGACCTTCACCGTCAGCGTGCTGGGCATGATCTCCACAACCTCGCCGCTGTCCATCCGGTTACCGGTGCCGAAGGGCACGTTGTACTCGTAGGTGGCCGCCTCGCTGGCGCTGACGTTCTCCGCCTGGCCGATCTTGGCCTTGTCGCGGTCGCCGCCACACGAGGTGAGGGCAAGCAACGAGACGCAGACGACGGCTGCGGCCGTGCGACGGCGCGTGCTCATGCGACACCGCGGGCGAACAAGATCTGCAGGTCCTCGGAGATCTGCTCGGCCTGGATGCCGAACGGCCAGATCAGCACGACGTCGCCCTTGGCGTCGACCACGTAGAGGTTGGCGGAGTGCCCGACCTCGATATCGCCGTTCTCGTTGGTCGTGACGCTGTAGCTGGCGCCGAACGCCTTGGTGACCTTCTGCAGCAACTCTTGATCGGTGGTCTGCATCGCGTGGGCGCTGGGAACGAAACCCTGCACGTAGGCGGTCAACTCGGCGCCGGTGTCTCGGTCAGGGTCGATGGTCTCCATCGCCAGCGTGATCCGTGAGCGCACGTCCTCGGGCATCAGCGACAGTGCCTTCTTGATGTCGGCCAACGTGGTGGGGCACACGTCGGGGCAGTTCATGTACCCGAAGTAGATGAGGTTCAGCTTCCCGGAGGCGGGCTGCATGGCGAAGTCGCCGCCCGCGGCGTCGGGAAGGCTGAGACCGGCCACGCTGATCGGCGGGTCGTAGACGACGCCGCTGAGCTGCTGGTCGGCGATGTTCTGGCGTTCCTCGCCACAGGCGGTGACGACGGAAGCGAGCGACATCAAGGCGAGCGCTGCGACGGCGGTACGACGAATGATCACGGATTGGTTCCTTCTGTGACGGCACCGGGGAAGAGCCGATCGAGCGCGGAGCGCAACTCGGCGGCGGTGAGCTCGCCCTGGTGGACCTCCAACAGCTTGCCATCCGCGTCGAAGAACGCGGTGGCGGGGTAGCCGGTGACGTTCAGCACAGTGGAGAGTTCGCCGTCGGGGTCGGTGAACTGGGGGTAGTGGACGCCGAGGTCGGCGGCGAACTGTTGCGCGTCGTCCGGGGTGTCGAAGATGTTGACGCCGATGATGGTGACGCCGTCGATGGTCTGGTCGACCTGGTCGAAGGCGGGCATCTCGCGAACGCAGGGCTGGCACCAACTGGCCCACATGTTGACCACCAGCGGTGTGCCGCGGAAGTCGGCGATCGTGGCCGTCTTGCCGTCGGACGCGGCGAAGGGCACGCCGGCGACCGACGTGCCCTTCGAATCACTTCCGCACGCACCGAGCAGGGCAGCGGTGATCGCGGAGACCGCGACCAACCGGAGTGCCCTGCTCGACACGCGCGATGAAGTCACGATCAGGGTGCCTCGTCCAGCACGGGGAAGTCGAGGGTGATCTCGCCGGCCTTCTCGAACACCAGAGTGATCTGGATGGTGGTGCCGACCTCGAGCGGGGCGGCCAGTTCCATCAGCATGATGTGGTAGCTGCCGGGCTTCAGTTCCACCGTCTGGCCGGCGGGCAGATCGATCTTGTCGACCTGCTGCATGACCATCTCGCCCATGCCGGCCATCGTCGTGGCCGAGCCACCCATGGCCATCGTGGTCTCGCTGCCCATTCCGCCCATCGCCATGGTGGTGCCGGTGGAATCGGCCATCACCATCTCGTGGATCTGGGCCATCGCGGCGATCGAGGCATCGACCTTGACGTCGACGAGCGCGTCATCCACCGGGCTGGTGATGGAGAGGTAGGCGGCGCCCATGGTGGCTTCCATCGGGCTGGTGCGAGCCCACATGCCTTCCAGCACCGGGGCTTCTGCGCCGGCGGTGGTCTCGGGAGCGCCGGTGGTGACCGGAGCCTCCGTGCCGGACGACGTGTCGTCCTTGTCGTCGCTGCAAGCGGCGAGAGTGAGAGAGCCGAGAGCAAGAGCCGCGGCGCTGAGACGGATGACTGATTTGTGTGCGCGTGTAGACGTCATGCCCTTCATGTCGCCCAGTCTCTTGATCCGGTTCCCCGGATCGCATGGACCTTGTGCCTGATACCCAGGGTCGTATGTCACATCACCCAGTATGTCCTCGCCGAACCCTGTCACAGCCCGTCGCTACGGTGTCGGCTGATGAACGAGGGGACGGTGCGCTGGCAGGCCGAGCAGGTGCTGGCGCTCGCGCCGCGCCCGTCCGCCATCGCGGCGGCCCGTCCGCTGGCCGTGGCAACCCGCTGGCAGAGCACGGGCTGCGACGACCGCGCCGTGTGGGGTCGCTGCCGGGGCAGCGGGGCCGAGCCCTACGACTGCGTGGTCGACCATGTGGCGGTGGCCAGCCGCTGCACCTGCCCCAGCCGCCAGCACCCGTGCAAGCATGCGCTCGCCCTGTTGTTGCTGTGGGTGCAAGGCGCGGTCCCCGACAGCGACCAGCGGCCTGGGCACGCCGCTGCATGGCTGGCGCGCGCTGCCGCTGCCCCCGCCGCGCCGGCCGCTGCCGAGGTGCCCGATGCCGGGCCGTCCCCTGCCGCACCCGCGGAATTCTCGGCGGCCTCGCCGCCGCCACCTCCTCCGCCGCCCGACGCTTCCAACCGCGACGGCCGCGACGAACGGTTCGCGCGCATGGCCGCCGGCCTGGCCGACCTCGACCGTTGGCTGGACGATCGCGTGCGCACCGGGCTGGCCGACCCCGCCCTGTCGCAGTACGC